>NZ_JBXGGR010000008.1:0-5694 GCF_056855035.1 Suttonella sp. | reverse complement strand
CGGATTGGTTGATGTGGGTTATAGCAAGCATTTGCGGGTTAATCACGGACAAAATGAATTTGCTTATGGCAGCAGACACATCAACGGTATAGAAAGTTTTTGGAGTTTTATAGTCTCTTCAGATTAAAATGATACGCCTTAAAACAAGATATTGAAATATTTTTCAATATCTTGAAAATTTTTATTGTCTCATTTTAATCTGAAGAAACTATACCAAAAGAAGGCTTGAAACCTTTGCAAACCCCCAAAGCGCGTGCAAACCGCTTGCATGGCTTTGGGGTTTTGCAAAGGTTTCAATCTGCATTCTGTCGGTAAGATTGAGATAGGCATAATTGCCGGTCGAGCCTAATGCGGCAATAAAGGGCATTCGGCTGCGCTTGAGCAGTTCAAGTATCGCAAGATAGGATTACTTATCAGGAGTTTGCCTGCCTTTATGCTGTGTGAAGGGCAGAAAGGGAAAGGCCAAAGGTTTTGTTGGAACATGAATGACTCCTATAAAAACAGTGTGATAAAACGTTATGATTTTGCTTGCGCTTTGACTTGCTGCCAAAAGGCTTCGCTATAGCTTGAGGCTTCGCCGCGGCATAAAACGATATCGATGTCAATCCGCCATTGCGGTTCGGCGGCGGCAGCGTGAATAAGAAAATCTTCGTTTACGCCGCCGGCGGCTATAGTCGGAGAAGTGAAAAAGTAGTACAAGGCGGCGAGCCGCAGACAGTACAGATAGTACGGCAAGGCGAACCAACGCCGTAATACTTTTTCAATTCTTCGACTATATTACTATCCGGGGCAGGATTACAAAAAACTGCAAGACGAAATGCGCAGCTATCTCGACCGCGGCTATACGGTAGTAAAAAAGAAAATCGGCTGCGCTTCGCTGGATGAAGACCTGCGCCGCATCGATGCGATGCCCGACAAAACGAGCTTTTAATGCTTTTGCGCCAGCATCGTAACGAATGTCAATTCAATCGGATTGCCTTGCGCATCGGTGGCGTGCATTTTGCCCGGCGCTTCTTCATAGACATGCAGTTGCCAATCTTGATAGTAGCGGCGCAACTCGCCTTCGGCAAAAGTGAAGCTGAATGGCATATGGCAGGGATAATCGGCGCTGTGCATGGCGCAGACAATCAGATTATAGCCGCCGTGGCGTGTTTTGGCCTGCATATCGGCAATAATGGCGGGGATTTTATCCGCCTGTAAAAACATCATGACCACAGTAGAGATAATGCAGTCGTATTCGCCCGCAATATCGGCCTGATGAATATCATAGACGACGGTATCCAGCGGCAATTGCATCTCCGCGGCAAGACGCGCGATGCTCTCCACGGCGGCGGGCTGATAATCTGCAGCTCTGACGCGATAGCCCATCAAGCTTAGCGGCAGGGCATTGCGCCCCTGTCCGCAGCCCAAATCCAGCACTGTGCAAGGCGGCACGATATCGAGCATATGTTTGACCGCCGAATGAATCGCCGTCATGCCGTATTTTTTCGTGAAATAGTCGCTTTTTTCGCAGTAAAAACTGAGCTGCATCCGCATATCCTCGCTCAGCGGCGCGACTTTGTGCCAAGCCTGCGGCTCGACAAAGAGCGGCGTATTCTGTGGATTGAGCCGCGTTTCGGAAAGGATATTGCCGGCTTCGTCCATGGCGTAATACATCAGTTCGCCTTGCAGCACCTGCACATGCCCCCATGTGCCGACCTTGGTATTGTGATGCTGCAAAAAAGCCTTGGGAAGATCATCAGCACCCCATTGCGGCATGGTTTTATAAGCGATTAAGTCCATATTGTCCTCATAGTCAAAGATTGAAATAATAAGGCATCAACTTACCCCGTTTCATTTGTGCCTTTAGCAAAAAAGGCGGCTTATCGCCGCCTTTGTCCGTATTTACGGACGGTTGACTTTCAGATATTTGCTTTGCCAGTGATCCATGACATTGGCTTCGTAGCCGCTGACATAGGGTTTTACCATGTGTTTGGAAACAAAGTAATACACGGGAATAAGGCTGAAATTATCAATCAGGCGTTTTTCGGCTTGATGCAGGATTTCCGAACGTTTGCCCATGTCTTGGGTTTGCGCGGCTTGCGCAATCAGGGCGTCAAATTCGGGGTCTGCCAAGCCGACGGTGTTAGAGCCGCCGCCGCTGACGAATAAATCCAAGAAGGTGTTGGCGTCGTTATAGTCGCCTAGCCAGGAACCGCGGAAGACTTGCGTATTGTAGCTGCGGCGGTCGCTGAGATAGGTTTTCCATTCTTTATTAATCAGCTCGGTTTCTACGCCGAGGGTCTGTTTCCACATGGCGGCAAGGGCAACGGAGATTTTCTGATTGTTTTCATTGGTGTTGTACAGCAGTTCCACTTTCAGCGGATTGTCTTTGCCATAGCCGGCTTCCGCATACAGTTGCTTGGCGCGGGCGATGCGTTCTTCGCGCGGCATATCGGCATAGGCAGGGCGATAGGAAGCGCCGTAATTATCCACTCCCGGCACGACAAAGCTGTAAGCGGGTTCCTCGCCGCTGCCGGTAATGTTTTTCACAATCGGCTCGCGCTCTACCGCCAAGGTCAGGGCTTCGCGCAATTTGATGTTGTCTTTGAACGGCGGCTTGGTCAGGTTAAAGCCGTAATAAAACACGCCCAATTGGCTGTGGGTATGCAGTTCTTGCGGCAGGTTTTCGCGCACCCATTTCAGCTGTTCTACCGGTACGTCGGAAGTGAAATCCAATTCGCCAGCGCGGTAGCGTTGCAGGGCGGCATTAGGCTGCGCCGGATAATAGATGACTTTGTCCAAGCTCACTTGATCGGCATTGAAATAATGCGGCGCTTTGGCTAATACAAGGCGCGCCTGCGGCTGCCATTCTTGCAGGGTAAATGCGCCGTTGCTGACGATGTTTTCCGGACGCGTCCATTCTTTTTGGTGTTTTTCCACCACCGCTTTGGACACGGGATAGGCGACTGCATTGGTCAGCATGCCTAAGAAATAAGGGGTCGGATTTTCCAGTTGCACTTTCAGGGTGCGTGCGTCAATCGCTTCTGCGCCCAATGCGGCGACTTCCGCATTGCCTTCATTGATGGTTTTGGCGTTTTTAATCGGATAGAGGAAGAAGGCGTATTTGCTGCCCACCGCAGGATCGAGCGCGCGCTGCCAAGCGTAAACGAAATCCTGCGCCGTAACCGCCGTGCCGTCCGACCATTTGCCGTCGCGCAGATGAAAGGTGTAGGTCAGTCCGTCTTCGGAAATCTCCCAACGCTCCGCCGCGCCAGCGATTAAAGAGGCGTCGGGCGCTTCGTCCACCAAGCCCAAGAACATATCGCGCAGAATGTGCATTTCCGGCATGCCCTGCGCCAGTTGTGGGTCTAAAGTAGAGGGTTCGTCGTCATTGCTGCGGTGCAGCACGTTTTCTGCCTGTGCGCCCAAGGCGGCAAGTAATAATAGGGGTAAGAGTTTTTTCATAAAGGCTTCTTAAATGGTCAAATGCGGCTTTGCCGTCTTGCCCGCCTTGATGCGGATTGGCGCAAGGCGGGTTTTTTATCCGTGGCTGAGACGGTTGTTAGGATTATTTTTCCAGATAGATATATTTGGAGCGTGAGTGATCCATAATATTGATTTCATAGCCTTTCACATAGGGCTTGACTAAGCGTTTGCTGACATAGGAGTAAATCGGCAAAATCGCGAAATCATCGGTAAACAATTGCTCCGCCCGATGTAAAATCTTGCCGCGCGCATCCAAATCCTGCTCTTTTGCCGCCTGTGCCAAAAGTTCGTCAAATTCGCTTTGCGCGAAGTCCACGTCATTTAAGCCGCTGCCTGCTTGGAACATCTCAAGGAAGGTATAGGGATCGTTATAATCGCCAATCCAGCCGGCACGGAAGATTTGCGTATTTTTCTCGCGCCGCGTTTGCAGAAAGACTTTCCATTCTTGGTTGGTCATTTCCGTTTGCACGCCTAAGACCTGCTTCCACATGCCGGAAACGGCAACCGCGATTTTCTTATGGTTTTCGCTAGTGTTGTAGAGCAGTTCCACTTTCAGCGGATTGTCTTTGCTGTAGCCTGCTTCGGCGTATAAACGCTGCGCTTCGGCGATTTGCTTGTCGCGCGGCCAGCTCGCGTATTCCGGCACATAATGCTCATAGTGCATCACACTCGGCGGCACAATAGTATAAGCGGCTTTCTCGCCTGCGCCGGTTACTTTTTCCGTCAAAATATTGCGGTCAATCGCCAGACTCAAGGCTTGGCGCAATTTCAGATTGTCTTTAAAGGGCGCTTTGCTTAGATTCAGACCGTAGTAGTAAGTGCCTAAATAATCGCCAATTTTCAATTCTTCCGCTAGGTTTTCTCTAATCCATTTAAGTTGGTCATTAGGAATTTCATTTGTCCAATCCAATTCGCCGGCGCGGTAGCGCTTCAGCTCGCTGTTTTGGTCTTCGGTGGGGTAGAAAATCACTTGATCGAGCTTCACTGCCGCTTTATCCCAGTAAGTATCGGATTTTTCCAGCGTGATATGAGACTGCAAGACCCAGTCTTTCATTTTAAAAGGTCCACTGGAAACGATGTTCTCCGGACGCGTCCATTCTTTGCCGTGTTTTTCCACGACCGCTTTCGGCACGGGATACGTGGAGGAATGCGTGAGCAAGCCCAAGAAATAAGGCGTCGGCGCATTCAGCGTGATTTCCACCGTGTGCGCGTCAATGGCTTTGACACCCAATTCGCTGCTGTCTTTGATTTCCCCTTCGGTAATTTCTTTCGCGTTTTTAATCGGGTAAGCGATAAAGGAATATTTGGAACCCGTAGCAGGGTCAACGAGGCGGCGCAGGGCAAATACCACATCTTCTGCGGTGAAAGGGCTGCCGTCCGTCCAATTCTGTTCCTGCAAATGGAAGGTATAGACCAAGCCGTCGGCAGAAATATCCCAAGATTTTGCCAAACCCGGCACCAATTCCCCTGCGGCATCTTCCGCCACCAAGCCTTCAAACAAATCGCGCTGAATATTCGATTCGGGCACGCCTTCGGAAATTTGCGGATCTAAAATCTGCGGCTCGGTGCCATTGCCGCGGCGAAATATCATTTCCGCACTGGCGCTGCTTGCCAAAACGGCCAAAATGGCCACGCTTAATGCTTTTTTCATCAGATACACTCCTCTATCACTATGGGAAAGACGGCGCGTAAGCGCCAAGCGCAAGATTATACCAAGTCTGATATCTTTGCAAAAAACCTTGAGTAAGCATTTACCAAAATGTTTTATAGGAAGTCTTTGCTAAAGCGACATAAGCTTAATTCATGGCAAAATGTTTCAACACACAGAGCGACACATAAAGCGTCGCTCTACGTGTTCCCCTGAATTGGAAGAGGTTACACCTCTCCCACAAGATTATCCTCCCTAAAGGGAGGGGTTTCAACCAGTAAGGAAATTTTGATGAATTTCTTTTCAAGAGGTAGCGGAGATACTTGTATCCGACATTGTTCGAGCTATATAGTCGAAGAATTGAAAAAGTATTTCGGCGTTGGCTCGCCTTGCCGTACTATCTGTACTGTCTGCGGCTCGCCGCCTTGTATAGTACCTTAACTTCAAAATGAGACTTAGAGATACACATTTTGTCAGGAGTACCGCTTAGAATAATCTCATTTTGAAGTTAAGACACTATACTACTTTTTCACTTTTCCGACTATACATTTGTCGGATTCAAGAATCCGACCTACAAT
>NZ_JBXGGR010000001.1:0-11647 GCF_056855035.1 Suttonella sp. | reverse complement strand
CCTGTTTCTTTAAGTTGTCGTCTCCAACGAAACACGGTGTGTCTTGATACACCAAAAGCTTCTATAACAAGGTCAATGTTCTTGCATTTGTCATAATAAGCCAAGGCTTTTTGTCTGATTTCTAGTGAATAAGCCATTTGGAGTAGTGATTATAGTCAAAGAAATGAAAAAGTAGTACAGTAATGCTGCTAACAGGTAGCGCAGAGAGTACGGCGAGATGTGTTTAAACTGTAACTTTTTTTGAATTCTTTGACTATAGTGAATGGTGATGGAGATATGGGGATAATTGGTGTTGTTTCAAGGTTTGTTGGTTATATAATGTTCGTATTTGTCATAAATTGACTATAACTCCAATACCGTCAAACATTGTGGTATTGCATCTTTCAGCACTTTCATGCCAAAGAAAAAAATCGAATAAGTTTTGTCGTCTTGCAGAGATTTTTGCAAAATTCCTTTGAATATCAGATATTTTTTCTATCTGTGAACTAAAACAGCCTAGCGATCAATAACGATCGCTAGGCTTGTGGATTATTCATATTACGGATGATTTTGACGTCCATGTATACAAGAATAATTACTGTAGAATCAGAGCTTCATCGCCTTCCTGCATTTGACCGATAAGCAGCGGATTTTCGCCTTGCGCGCGCAAGGTCTCGCAGACGGCTTCCGCTTCTTGGGCAGGCACAATCAGCACAAAGCCGACGCCCATATTAAAAGTGCCGAAGCATTCTTCGCGTTTGACATGCGCTTCGATGGCGTGCATCAGCGGCAGACTCGGCAACACGGCAGTATCGACTACCGCGGTCAAGCCTGCGCCGTAGGCGCGCGGCAGATTTTCAGGCAAACCGCCGCCTGTGATATGCGCCATGCCATGAATGCGGTGCTTGGCAAGCACGGCTAAGACGGCTTTAACGTATATGCGCGTCGGCGTCAGCAGATGCTCGCCCACTGTTTTGCCGTCAATCACTTGCGTGAAATCCGTAAAAATTTTGCGCAACAAGGAATAGCCGTTGCTATGAAAACCTGAAGACGGCAGAGCGATTAAGACATCACCCGCCTGCACTTTACTGCCGTCAATCATGGCGGATTTTTCGACCACGCCCACTGCAAAGCCGGCAATATCGTATTCTCCGTCTTGGTAAAACCCCGGCATTTCGGCGGTTTCGCCGCCAATCAATGCCGCGCCTGCCTGCCGGCAGCCTTCGGCGACACCTTTGACGATATCCGCCGCCGTTTGCGCATCTAGTTTGCCGCAGGCAAGATAATCCAAGAAATATTGCGGCTCTGCCCCATGACAGAGAATGTCATTCACGCACATCGCCACCGCATCAATGCCGATACTGTCGTATTTGCCTAAGGCAAAGGCGATTTTGAGTTTGGTGCCGACGCCGTCAGTGCCGGAAACCAAGACCGGCTCGCGGTAGCCGCTTAAATCGTAGAAAGCACCGAAGGCGCCGATTTGCCCGAGAACGCGCGGATTATGTGTAGCGGCGGCATAGGCTTTGATGCGGCGGACGGTATCGTAGCCCGCTTCTTTGTCCACGCCGGCTGATTTATAGTCCAAACTCATTCCGCATCGTCTCCAAGAGCGATGAGGCGGCTCAATACTTCCCGATAGGCATTAGTCAGGCCGCCCAAATCGCGGCGGAAGCGGTCTTTGTCTAATTTTTCATTGCTTTCCCAGTCCCAAAGGCGGCTGGTATCGGGGCTGATTTCATCGGCCAGAATAATTTCGCCCTCATCGGTTTTCCCGAATTCGATTTTAAAATCAATCAAATGAATATCGCAGGCATCAAATAAATCAAATAAGACGGCATTGATTTCATCAGTTAATTCATAAATGCGGTCTAATTCTTCGTAAGTCGCCAAGCCCAAGGCGACGGCATGATGATCGTTAATCAGCGGATCGCCCAAGGCATCGTTTTTATAGCAGAGTTCATAAATGACGTTTTCAGGCTCGGTGCCTTCTTCAATGCCCAAACGGCTTGCCATCGAGCCGGCAATCACATTGCGCACAATCACTTCCAAAGGAATGATGCTGACTTTTTTGCACAACTGTTCGCGTTCGTTCAGCGTATCCAAATGATGCGTGGGAATGCCGGCGGCTTTGAGGGCAGAGAAAATAATGGTGCTGATTTTATTATTTAAAATCCCTTTATTTTCAATCACATCATGTTTCGCTCCATTACCGGCGGTGGCATCGTCGTTGTAATGAATAATCACTTGATCCGCCGCATCGGTGGCGTACACTGCTTTTGCTTTGCCCGTATACAGTAAGTCTCTTTTTTCCATCATCTATCTCCTTAAAAAAATCAGCTGCCTAAACCATATAAAGCCATTAAAACGTCAACCGCTTGGTCAGACGTTAAATCGCCGTTAATCACATGCTGTTCCAAATCGCTGCCGATGCCTTCGTCTTTGCCGCCGAAACGGCTGTTCGGCGAGCTGCCCATTTTCATGCGTTCATGGCGTTGGGCAACAGCTGCGGGGCTGCGGTCAATTCCCGCAAAACCATTGGCTTGGTTAGCGGCAATAATTTGTGCGAGAATTTCGCGGGCTTTGCTTTCATACATAATGCTGACTCCTGATGTTTAACGGAAGGCTTGAATGCCCGCTTGGAAAATATTCTGCGGACGGAAATTAGGGTGGTTTTTATACAATCCCGGACGGTAGCGCTCGCTGTGCCCCATTTTGCCCAAGATGCGCCCGCAAGGACTGGTAATCCCTTCAATGGCATAGCGCGAGCCATTGGGATTGTGCGCCGGATTCAGGCTAGAATTCAATGTAAAGGGATCTATATATTGTGTGGCAATTTGTCCATTGCTAATCAATAGATTGAGATTGTCTTCATCGGCATAGAAACGCCCTTCGCCATGCGAAAACGCCACGTCATGCACCTCGTTAAGGGCAAAATTCGCCAGCCAAGGGCTTTGATTATTCACAATTTTAGTGCTGGCGATGCGGGCGATATGGCGCTGAATGCGGTTATGCGCCAAGGTCGGATTGCCAATTTGCGGCAAACGGATTTCGCCGAAAGGCAGCAAGCCGCTTTTCACTAAGGCTTGGAAACCGTTGCAAATGCCGAGAATTAAACCGTCACGCGCCAGAAAATCTTCTATTGCTTCGCGGATTTGCTGATTAAACAGCAGATTGGCAATGAATTTACCCGAGCCGTCAGGCTCGTCGCCTGCGCTGAATCCGCCGCTTAAGACGAAAATTTGGCTGTTTTGCAGCGCTTCGCTCAATCGATTGAGCGAGGATTGGATATCTGCTTGATTGCGGTTGCAAATCACGCTTTCTTCCACGATACCGCCTGCCAAGCGGAAAGCGCGTGCCGTATCCAATTCGCTGTTGGTTCCGGGAAAGACGGGCAGACAGATGCGCGGCTGCGGCGTTTTATAGCTGATCGCTTTGGCTTTGGGCAAACTCGCCGGTGCAATATCGGGCGCGCTGCCTTCCTGTTTTTCCGGATACAGCGGATAAATCTCGCTCAGAGTTTGGCTAAGCGGCATCAATTTGTCCAAATCAATCGATTTACCGCCAATTGTGATAGCGGCTTTATCGCTGGTGTAGCCGATATGGCTGAGATGTTGGCTAATGCCCAAGCCGCCTTTGCTAGAGATGAGGAAGCCGCCGTATTCCGGCAAGAATAAATCCGCTTCCTCCACATTATCAATCACGCAGCCGATGCGGTTGCCTAAGCAGCTTTCATAAAGCGCCTGTATCAAGCCGCCGTGGCGAATACTGCGGATTGAACGCACCACGCCGTCTTCAATTGCTTCGCGAATAAAATCATTATGCTGCAAAAGGGCTTCAAAATCAGGACGACCCAATGCGTCTTGCGGGCAGCGCAGCCAATATAATTGATGCTCGGCGGCTTTAAATTCCGGACTGATGACGTCTTTAAGCAAGGCGGTGCCGACAGCAAAGGCAATCAAGGTCGGCGGTACGTCCAAATGATTAAAAGAACCGCTCATGCTGTCTTTGCCGCCGATTGCCGCACGCCCCAAAGCGCTTAGGGCATGGTGTGCGCCCAATAGAGCGGCAAGCGGCAAGCCCCAACGGCGAGGATCTTGTCCCAATTTCGGGAAATATTCCTGCAAAGAGAAATGGCTGCGACGGATATCGCCGCCGGTGGCAATTAAACGTGCCGAGGCTTCCGCTACCGCATTCATCGCGCCGTGATAAGGACTGTCGGCGCTGCTGTCGGGATGGAATCCGTAGGCGAGAATCGAAGCGGTATCGCAGGGTGTTTCCGTCGGCAAGGCATAGGCACTAGCTTCAATCGGGCTGGCGCTAAAGCGTCCGCCATAAGGTTTGAGCACGCAGGCCGCGCCGACATTGTAGTCAAAGCGATCGCCCAAACCGCGCAAATCGGCATGGTTGAGGTCCTGCAATTGATTTTGCAAACGCGCGAGCCAATCGCCCTGCTCCGCCGTTTCTTCTCCCTCCAATGCGACATCGGCAATCTCTACCTGCGCCTGCACATTTTGCGCGCCGTTGCTGTCTAAAAATGCACGTGAAAGCGAGACGATTTCATCGCCGCGCCAAGTCATAACCAAGCGCGCTTCTTCAGTAACCTCGGCAATCACGCTTGCGGCAAGATTTTCCGCCTGAGCCAATGCCTGAATTGCCGCCACATCTTCAGCCGCCACCACAATCGCCATCCGCTCTTGGGATTCGCTAATCGCCAATTCCGTGCCTGAAAGCCCTTGATATTTAACGGGAATGGCATCCAAATTAATCCGTAAACCTGCCGCCAGTTCGCCAATCGCCACCGATACGCCGCCGGCGCCGAAATCGTTGCAGCGTTTGATTTTTTTGGCAAAAGCCGCTTGGCGGAACAGACGCTGCAATTTGCGTTCTTCCGGCGGATTACCTTTTTGCACTTCCGCCGCGCTTTGACTTAAAGAATCCTGATGCTGTTCGCGCGAAGAGCCGGTTGCGCCGCCGCAGCCGTCGCGTCCTGTCGCCCCGCCTAAGAGAATGACCACATCACCTGCCTGCGGTTCTTCGCGCCGCACATGTTCGGCAGGCGTGGCGGCGACTACTGCGCCGACTTCCAAATGTTTCGCCGCATAGCCTGAATGATAGAGTTCGACCACTTGCCCGGTAGCAAGCCCGATTTGATTGCCATAGGAAGAAGCGCCGGCGGCGGAACGCTGCGCAATCACGCGTTGCGGCAATTTGCCTGCCAAGGTGTCGCCGATATGCTGTCTTGGATCGGCAGAGCCGGAGAGACGCATCGCCTGATACACATAAGCGCGTCCCGACAGTGGGTCGCGAATCGCACCGCCGATGCAGGTGGAAGCGCCGCCGAAAGGCTCTATTTCGGTGGGGTGGTTATGGGTTTCGTTTTTAAATTGCAAAAGCCAAGGGCGGGTTTCGCCGTTTTCCTTAATATCGACAAGCACCGAGCAGGCATTGACTTCGGCGGAAAATTCCACATCGGGCAAATTGCCCTGCCGACGCTGATATTTGGCATCAATGGTCGCCAATTCCATCAGGCTGACGGGACGTTGTGCCGCCGTAGCGCCGTAAACGGCTTCGCGCTTGGTAAGAAAGTCTTGATAATCCGCCTGCATGGCTTGCCCCAAAGCACTATTGGGAAAACGGATATTTTCCAAAGTCGTGGCGAAAGTGGTATGGCGGCAATGGTCTGACCAATAGGTATCCAGCACGCGGATTTCCGTCTCGCTCGGCGCGCGGTTTTCTTGGCGGAAATAGTCTTGCACCAAAGCCAAATCGGCAAGCGTCATCGCCAAGCCTTGCTGCTGATGCCAAGCGGCTAATTCCTGCGCGGATAATCGGTTAAACGCTTCAAAATGCGGCACAGATTGTGCCGCCTGCACTTGCGGCAGACTCTTATCTTCCAGATTTTTCTCACGCGCTTCAATCGGATTGATGAAATACTGCTTAAGGCGCTCAAGCTCTTCAGCATTCAATTGCCCGCTGACCAGATAAGCAATGGCGGAACGAACGGTCGTCTGCGCAAAATCGGGATGCAGAAGCGCCAAACATTGCTCGGCGGAATCCGCTCTTTGGTCGAATTGACCGGGCAGCGGTTCAATCACAAATACCGCATTCGCCGCCGGCAATTCCTCTAACACTTCATCGGTAACGGGATCGGCAAAGACTTGCCGCAGCGCTTGCTCAAAATGCGCCTGCGGTGCCTCATATAGGTCATAAACGGCAATTGTTTCAATGCCGAGCAAATCGGCAATGTTGAGTTGGGCTTTTAGCGTTGCGATGTCGGCAGGGGCGCTGCGAAAGGCTTTAAGTTTGCGGATGTATAGGCGTTGAAACATAACTATGCGGTCATTTGCAAAAAAAGAAATTTTAACATAAGGCGCTTGCGGAGATGCGAAAGATTAGGGGGCGTAGATTTTAGCGTGGGGTAGGGCGCTGTCGGCATCGGGCGGCAATGAGAGCCGCAAATGCGCTTGCAAATAGGCTTCGCGCCAATTCTTGCTCGCCCATACGCTGATGAATAGCGCCAAAAGCCCAGCGAAAAATTGCAGCCATGCGGCAAAATGCTGTGTTACAAGCAATGCGCCTAAAAAACTCAAGAGCGGCAAACCGTAAAGCATGAGCGTAAGACGCTGCAGCGCCGTTGCGGATAATTGCAGCTCTAAAAAGCCGCTGTTTACCGGCAAATCCTGCGGACGCGGCAATTCAAAAACATTTTCGCCGATAAAGCCGCGAAACCAAGGATTCTGCCCGCAGCCTTTACCTGCCGCGCATTGCGGACAATCGGCAATTTGATTGACGGCTTGCAGGCGCAATACCTTGCCGTTATCCGCACAAACCCGCACAGGAATCGAAAGCCAAGCCATTATTTGCGTCCAATAAAAAAGCGGCGCAATTGCCGCTTTCTGCTAATTAATACACCCATTGACGCACAGGTCCTGAATCCACATGAATAAAATTCGAGCCGCGATATTGCCCGATGCCGCCGGCATTCAAACGCTGCGCAATCGTTTTCAATTGACGGGAATTGTAGCCCTTAATTGCAATATCCGCTGCCATTGCTTTCATGTGATAGCTGTTTTTGCCCACATTGCGCGAACGGCGCGCCAACATTTGGTTGGTAGCGGGGGAGCGGTAGCCGCTATTGAGCTGGATGACTTGATTATGCCCCACATTGCTTTGGATGTAATGCAGAATATTAAGTAAATCAATATCGACCGTTTGCACGCTTTCTTGACGGAAATCACGGAAAAAACGGCTGATTTCATCAATAGAAGGTTGGATATAGCCATAATCCGGCGCCCAATATACCGTGCGAATCGTTTCGGCGGTATGCGGGTTATACATGCTAATCATGCGTTCGCGGCTGGAAGCGGCTTTAGCCCATTGAGCGGGCAGTAATAATCCGGCAGTTGCCATCATGGCAGTTTTCACAAAAACACGGCGCGATTGGCGAGTGCAGCAAGGACAATCTTCAGGATGTGCAAAATCGACCGTTGTTACAGGGCGATAAGATGATGAATGAGACATGCAAAAAATTCCGTTGAGATGTTGGGGCGCGAATATAAAAGAATTTTAGTATGAATGCAAGGTAATATTTGCGTCATTTTTTGATGTTTGGTGGCTACGCCCTGACTCGAACAGGGGACCCCAACATTATGAGTGTTGTGCTCTAACCAACTGAGCTACGTAGCCATCAAGGGCGCGAATTATGCGCAAATGCGCCTAAGCTGTCAATGCCCTTTTCTGCAAAAAAAGCTTTTTTTCGCTAAAACCATGAATTTTAGACAATCATTATTTTGTCCGCAAAAGCAGCTACAATAGGCGCCAAAGGAGTAAAAAGGAGTAAACATGAAATTCGTCCTATTTTTGCTTATCGCGGGGCTGATTGTCCGCCATTTAATGCTACAAAGAAAACAAAGCGCCCTGCAACAGCAGCGTTTGCAGCAGGAAAAAACGGCAAAGCAGGCGGCTTTTGTCAAGGAAACTGATGCCTTAAATCCGCATTTGCGCCGTGAAGAACCGCCGACGGATTAAAGCAACACGCCTTTAATCCATTCGATAGCAATGATTTTTTCCTTATCCGCAGTCAGCAGCACGGCATCAAAGCGGCAATCGGGCATCTCGGTATAATGCTGCTGTAAATACTGTTGAGCGGCACGCTTCCATTTTTGCTGTTTGCTCATGTTGATAGATTGGGCGGCGCTGACCATTGCATTTGCTTGACGCAGACGCACTTCCACAAAGACGAGACTGTCGCCGTCTTTGGCAATCACATCAATTTCGCCGCAGGGATAGCGGACATTTTTCGCTACAATATGCAGTCCTTGCCGCTTGAGAAACCGGACGGCGGCTTTTTCGCCCTCTTGTCCGCGCCGCAAATGGCGTGCTAATAATTTAATCATGGAGATTTATGGCCGGAAAATTGTATTTAGTGGCAACGCCGATTGGCAATTTGCAAGACATCAGCCACCGCGCGACCGCCATTCTACAACAGGTAGCGGCAATTGCCTGCGAGGATACGCGCGTCAGCCGCCATTTGCTGGACGCTTTAGGGATTGATAAGCCGCTTTTCGCCCTGCATCAGCACAATGAACACGGCGCCGCGCAGGTGCTGTTGCCGCGCCTGCAAGCCGGCGAAGACATTGCCGTGATTTCCGATGCCGGCACGCCGGTCATTAGCGACCCCGGCGCATGGATAAGCCGATTAGCGCATGAGAACGGCATCACCGTCGTGCCGATTCCGGGCGCCAATGCCGTGATTACCGCTTTATGTGCCAGCGGCTTGGCAGGCGATTGCTTTCATTTTGCAGGCTTTATTCCGGCAAAAAACGGCGAACGCCTGCAATTTCTCAGCCGTTTCCAAACGGCGCGGGAAACCACGATTTTTTACGAAAGCCCCCATCGCATTGAAGACAGCTTAATCGCCATGCAAAGCCTGTTCATCCCCGCCCGCCGCCTTGTGATTGCGCGCGAGCTGACCAAAACCTTTGAGCAAATCGTATCTTTGCGCATTGATAATGCTTTGGAATGGCTTAATAGCGACAGCAACCATCGCCGCGGCGAATTTGTGCTGCTCTTGGCAGCCGAGGAAAATTCGACGGACAATCAGGCTTGGCACAGTTTCGCCGAAGAACTGCTAAATGAAGGCTTATCGCTGAAAACCATCAGCCGACTCATGCAAAACCATTGCGGCGCCAATAAAAAAGAAGTTTATAATTATTTGCTTACAAAGAAAGGTGACATCAATGCAGCAAATTGCTAAAGTAAGCGGACTTTAAAACAGAGAATAATAAATTATGAAAGGTCAATTATGGGTTGTCGCCGCCCCCTCTGGCGGCGGAAAAACCTCACTCATTGCAGAAACACGCCATCAACTGCCCAATGTGGTGGAATCGGTTTCCCATACCACACGCGAACGCCGCAACGGCGAAATCGAAGGCAGCCATTATTACTTCATTACCAAAGAAACCTTTGCTGCCATGCGCGATGCGGGGGATTTCTTAGAATATGCCGACGTCTTCCATCATGCCTATGCCACCTCTGCCAAGCAAGTCGATAAACTGCTGACGGAAGGCTATGACGTCATCCTATCCATCGATTGGCAGGGTGCGGAGCAAGTACGCGCAAAACGCAGCGACGTCAAAACCATCTTCCTGCTGCCACCTTCTCTAACCGCCCTGCGCGAGCGTTTGCAAAAACGCGGACAGGACAAACCCGAAGTGGTGGAAAAACGCATGGCGCAGGCAGAAGAACAAATCAGCCATTACAAAGACTTTGACTATGTGATTGTCAATGACGACTTCAACCGCGCCGCAAAAGAATTGCAGGCGATTATTATCGCCTCGCGTATGCAGCGCTTGCGCCGTCAAGACGATTTACAAGAGCTGCTCAGCCGCTTGCAAGGCTGAAAACCCACCTGAAACAGCCAGTATGCACTGGCTTTTCTTTTTGCCTCATATGCCTATTGAAAAGCATAAAACTATCTAAAAGGATTATTTATGAACACAGCCAAACGCCTGCCTTTTCCGCGCTTATTATTACTGCTGGCACCGATTATCTGGGCAAGCAGCAATGCCGTAGGCAAATTAAGCATTGATTTGCTGACCCCCTATCAATTCACTTTTTACCGTTGGCTATTGGCGACGCTGATTCTAAGCCTTGTTTTCAAAAAACAGATTCAGCGTGATATGCCGCTGCTGCGCGCGCGCAAATGGTGGCTGCTCTGCTGGGGCGGCAGCGCTTTCTGCCTATTTAATATCCTGCTTTACGCCGCCTTTGCCCATAAAGCCGCCGTCGTCAATGTAGCGATTGTGCACAGCCTTATTCCCATGTTTGTTTTGGTGGCAGGTGCAGTCATCTATCGGGGAAAACTCCATGTTTTGCAATGGATAGGTGTGTTTGTCGCCCTTTTTGGTGTGCTGTGGCTGCTCAGCCGCGGACAATTAGGCAGCCTATTGCGCCTAACGCTGAGCACCGCGGATTGGCTGATACTCATCACCGCCTTTATCTATGCCGCCTATTCGCTCGTGCTGCGCAATGCGCCTGCCGTGCATTGGGCGAGTCTGTTATGGGCAATGTGCCTTTCCGCTCTTCTTGTCGGTCTGCCTTTCTGGTTATGGGAATTGGCACATAGCGGACAATTATTAAAAATCGCACAACCCAGCGCGGCAGAAATCGGCAAAGCCCTGTTATTGATTACCTATGTCTCGGTATTTGTCGCCATCGTATCCAAAGTCTTTTACATGGAAGGCGTGATTGCCATCGGCGCGGCAAGAGCGGCAATGACCATGAACCTCCTGCCCGTGTTCAATGCTCTTCTAGGTTTGCTTTTATTTGCCGACGAACGCGCCATGTTCGGCAGCGTGCATATCGTCGCGATTAGCTGTGTGGTTATCGGCATCGCCTGCTCGGAAAGCGGCGCATGGCAGCTGAAAAAAGCGAAGGCATAATTCAATCAGGCAAGCGTCGCTAAAAAGGCCTTGCCTAATCTTTGATTATATTTACTGCTTATTCCTTAAACAAAAGCTCTATACCGGTAGAGTATTTCTATCGGCATAGAGCTCTATTAAACAGGAATACTTACGGAGTTTTTAAAATTCTACTTTAAATCCTAAGCTAAAGTTTTTCCCCATTTGCGGTACATAGGGAAGAAAAGTATTATGCAAATACACTTTATCATCAAGTAAATTTTGTCCCTGCAGCGTAATACTGTAATTCCAATTAGGGTATTGTTTTTCATAACTGATACTGGCATTTAAAAGATGATAACCCTGAGTCGGAATTTCTAATTTTGAGACTTTATTCTGCGCGAAAGCTTTGGTGTATTCCACTTCTGTCGTCAAATTTGGCGTCCAGTGGCTATGCATACGCAATCCTAAACGAGCTGGCGGAACGCGGGGCGCGGAACGATCGGCTTGTGCGACAGGTTTGAATTCATAGCTTTCTCCGCCCCACCAATTTGTCGTTTTAACCCGTTCTAAAGCCGGCGGCAAATCTTTTAATTTTCCTCGGACAACATCTCCGAAAAAGGTAATTTCGGGCAAAGGGACATTTTAGGTGCTGTTTTCGAGTTCTTTAGCCCTAAGGGACAAAATAGGTGCTATCTAGCGTTTTTTAAGCAAAATAATCTTTTATAAACTTAACCTTATTCTCCTTTCCCATGCCGCAATGACAA
>NZ_JBXGGR010000100.1:0-15049 GCF_056855035.1 Suttonella sp. | reverse complement strand
ATTTCCTGACGAAAGATGTTGTACCAATGATTGATGGTATTGCGATTAAAACCAGTCAGCAAAGCGGTTTTTGAGGCTTCAATATCGGCACAAAAGTGCCGAATAATTTTTTTGAGCTGATATGTGCTTAATTTACTGTTGCATCTCATTTTTCTAGTCTAACAGAATGATTCTGCTAGTCTAGAGCCTATGTAAAAAATTAATTATACTTGGATGAGTGCTAGATAGCAATCGTAGGTGATTGATAAATGTATGTTACTGAGACAGATTTCTGAACGTCCTCTAAATTAGCAAGGGCAGTACTTTGCTGCGGTAAGTGAATTTGTCGGTGCCTTTCAACCAAGAGACATCAAATTTATGCGATGCGGCATCAATGCCGATAATGCGTTGTTTGATAAGATTGCTAATATTTCCTGTGGTTTCCATCGCTATCTTTTGAGTAGGTTTATCTACGTTTCAGTGTCTGTGCACTCAGGTCGGATTCAATTTCCTACTCAACCGGGGGATGTGGATAATACGTTTTTATCCACATAAAGGGAAAGATACAATGTCGGATACTTGTATCCGACATTGCTTGAAGTACCAATTTGTCGGATTCAAGAATCCGATCTACCGAAAATTTTTAAAGGTTACATGTGATAAAGCCAATCTATTCCGCATGTGCGGCTTCGCGGTGGTAATGGCGCAGAGCGTGCTCTTTGCGCCGTCCGCCGGAAAAGGCGGAAACGCGTTTCAGGTAGCCGATGACGCGCGTGCCGTAGTCGATATTGTCCGAGCCGCAGGCAGGGCAGGCGCATAGGGTGCGTTTGTCGATGTGTTCGCAGTCATTGCAGATGGTAATGCGCACGTTGACGCAGAAATAGTTGCAGCCTGTTTTGGCGGCGATATTGAGCAAAGACAGATAGCCGCTTGCCGGTAGGGCTTCATCAAGGTTTAAATGCAGGGCGGATCCGCCGTCCAGCCAGTCAATCAATTCTTTGCCGTGCAGGAGGAATTTGTCTAGGGCATTGATGCTGTCGTCTTCCACGGCGTAAAAATAGGAGTTGTAGCAGTCGCGTTTGACGGCGTAGCCGTCGGCTTTATCCCATTTGGCGTTTTTTACGCCGAGATTTTCCGCCGGCACAAATTCGGTGTTGAATTTGACGCCGTAATGTTTGGAAGCGGCTTGATTGGCTTCAAAGATGGTTTTGAGGCGGCTTTGTACAAATTCTACATATTGCGCATGATAGCCGGCGTGAATGCCTTGGGATTCCGCCGCTTCGACCATGCCGTTGATGCCGATGGTTAAGAATTGTTTGTCGAGTGTGATAAAGCCTGCGTCATAGACCGGCAGCATGCCTGCCGCTTGGTAGTCTTCCATCAGTTTGCGGTAGGCGTATTGATATTGATGAATTTTGGCGACTTCTTGCGCCAAATCGCGTCCGTCTTGTTCAAGACGGTTCATATTGATGCTGATGACGTTGATGGAGCCTGTTGCGACACCGCCCGCGCCCAAGGTATAGGAAAAGCTGCGGTCTTCAACGGCATTGCGCAGGCGGCAGCAGGATGCCAATGAGTCGGGATTATCCGATAGGTACATGAAAAAGGAGTTGCCTTCTGCCAGTTGCTGCGCCAGCATTTGTGCAAAAGGCATGTCTTTGCAGCTGCCTTCGGCGGTAAGCATGGCGGCGGTAACGACAGGGAAGGTTAATAAGGCGCGGCGGCGTTCTTGGTTAAACCAGTTCAGGAAAAATTCCTGTAAGGCGGAGACGCTTTGCCAGTCGGGGCGCGACAAGTCCGGAAAGACGAAGTTGCCGAACATCGCTTCAAAATAATGGCGGTCATATACCGAGATGTTCCAGAATACGCTTTGATAGCCGCGTGCCGCCGCCGGTTGGTTGATGCTATAGACGACTTGCTGTAAGTGATTGGCGATTTCCGCGCGGTGGCTGTGTAAATAATCATCGCCGTAATCTTTGCGGGCGAAATAATCAAAATAGCTGAGAAATTCCACTGTTGCCACTGCGCCGGCAAATTGCGCGCTGATGGCAAAGACCAAATTCACAAAAGAGCCGCAAAAAGAAGCCAGATGTTTGGGTGCATCGGATTCGCCGCCCAATGTGCGTAAACCGTCCAATAAAAAAGGATAGAGCGTTACCGACACGCAATAAGGCTTGAGGCTGGTTTCATCATGCACATAAATTTCATGCGCTTCGATTTGGCGCAAATATTCATCGGCGCAGTCCTGCCCGAATAATTGCGCGATTTTGCCCGATACTTGTGCGCGGTTGATTTGCACAAAGAAATCTTTCATCAGCTCGGCTTCCATCGTGGCGATATTTTTCTGCGTGACATTGGCATTGGCGTCCATCGTCGAGCCGTCGGCGGCATTGTTTGCCGCGATGTAGCGGCGCATAAAATCCAATTTGCCTGCGATTTGCGCATTATCCAAACGAATCACTTTTCCTCCTGTTTAATAAACCGATAAGGTATTGGTATTATAGTCAAAGATTTCAAAAAGAGTTACAGTTTTGATTCATTTTGCTGTACTCTCTATAACGCTCGCAGCTTGATATTTTGTGTCACTTTTTCAATTCTTTGACTATAGCGTTGCGGGCAAGAAACAGATGGTTCAATACCTTGCCGCTGCTGACTTCGATAAAACGCTGATTGCTGCAAGGGCTGTCCAGTCCGCCCAAATCCGCTTTCCAAGGTCCTGTTTTCACATAATCCAAATAGGGCAGCAAAGGCGGCGTCAATTGCTGCAAATCCTCAAGTTCCGCTCCTGTGTAAAGGCAGGTTTTCAAACCCTGCACCCGCGCGATGCGCAGCAATTCCTGCAAGGATTGCGGCCGCCATTCGCCGCCCATAAACAGCAGACAAGTAATGAGTCCGCGATAGATGTGCAGGCGCTGCCGCAAATAATCGGCGCTTAATGCCTGTGCCTGCTGCGGATGCCAAGAATCCGCGCTATGGCAGCCGCGGCAACGCAGCGGACAGCCGGCAATCAAAAAAGCCAAAGAGGTTTCCTGCGGCACTTCCTGCCAGACAATGTTTTCGGAACAGAAAAATAAGGAGTTTTTCACAATATATAGTGTGCTTTGTTTTGTCATGCACAATATACTGTGCCTAAATGTGTCGATTGGCAAGGAGATTTTATTAACTTGGCAATAGATATTAATTAAGCGGCAGATAAAAGAAAGATTTTTTCGAAGAGATTTTTGCGGTTTTTGTCTTTGGCAGATTTTTTTATGTCGGATTCTTGAATGACTAGCTATCTATTTGATAATCATGTTTTTTGATTGCATTTGCAATATTTGAGGCAATAAAAAACCCGCTAAAAAGCGGGTTCACAAGCAGAGTAGGCGAAAATCTTAAGCGGCAATCGCTTTGATTTTGGCATTCACGCGGCTTTTAAGGCGCGCGGCTTTGTTTTTATGAATGAGTCCTTTGCTCGCGGCGCGGTCAAGCAGGCTGACGGCGTATTGGTAGTTGCTGCGTGCAGCGTCCAAATCTTTGGCTTCAATTGCTTTGAGAACTTTTTTCACAGAAGTACGCATTGCAGAACGTTGGCTTGCGTTGCGTGCGCGGGCTTTTTCCGCTTGGCGGACTCGTTTTTTGGCTTGTGCTGAATTTGCCATGAATGCTCCTAATAAAATTAGCTTTTGCTTGAAATTTAAGGCGGCAGATAATGCCTGAATCAGGCAGAAAAGTCAATGTTATTGCCCGACTATCTCAAATAGCGGCATTTTGCGGCGTTTAGAGGAAGGCGGCGCCTGCTCCGCCTGATTTCTATCTGTTTATTTTGCCGGTATCGGCTTGTAATTGCCGGCGCATCCACAGATAATGCCAAAAGTTTACCGTTAATGAGAGGATTATATGTCATACCCAGCTTTGCATCAGGCTTTTGAACGTGCTAAAAAAGTGATTCCCGGCGGGGTGAATTCGCCGGTGCGGGCTTTTGCCAGCGTGGGCGGCGATCCCTTGTTTATCCGCCGCGCCGAAGGGGCTTTTATTCAAGATATTGATGAGACGCGCTATATCGATTATGTCGGCTCCTACGGCCCGATGATTAACGGGCATGCGCATCCCGAGGTAGTCAAAGCGGTGCAGGAAGCGGCAGCTTTGGGCATGAGTTTTGGCGCGCCCACAGAGGCGGAATCGCAATTGGCGGAGATGGTGGTGGCGCGCGTATCGGGTATCGATATGGTGCGGATGTGCAATTCCGGCACCGAGGCGACCATGAGCGCTTTGCGTTTGGCGCGCGCTTTTACCGGACGCGATAAGATTTTGAAATTTGCCGGTTGTTATCACGGGCATTCGGACGGTTTGCTGGTAGCGGCGGGTTCGGGCGCGCTGACTTTCGGCGTGCCGAATTCTCCCGGCGTACCGGCGGCGTTTGCGGCGCAGACCTTAACCGCTGTTTATAACGATGTGGTGGCGTTGGAGCAGGTATTCCAAGCGCAGGGCAGGGAATTGGCGGCGGTGATTGTCGAGCCGATTGCCGGCAATATGAATTGCGTGCCGCCGACGCCTGAATTTCATCAGCGTTTGCGCGCTTTATGCGACGAATACGGCGTCTTATTGATTTGGGACGAGGTCATGACCGGTTTTCGCGTAGCTTACGGCGGTGCGCAGGAATTGTTCGGCATTCAGGCGGATATCCTGACTTTCGGCAAGGTCATCGGCGGCGGTATGCCGGTAGGCGCTTTTGCCGCGCGCGCCGAGATTATGCAGCATTTAGCGCCTTTGGGCGGTGTGTATCAGGCAGGGACTTTGTCGGGTAATCCGGTGGCGATGGCGGCAGGGATTGCCAATTTACGTTTAACTGAGGCGGAAGGCTTTTATCCGCGTTTGGCGGCTTTGACGGCGCGTCTGGCAGAAGGGATTCGCGCTGCCGCACAAGCGCATGCGGTGGATGTGGTGGTCAATCATACTTGCGGCATGCTGGGATTGTTTTTTACGCAAGCGCCGCAGGTGGCGAATTTTGCCGATGTACAAACGGTCGATACGGCGAAATTCGCACGCTTTTTCCATTTGATGCTGGAAGAGGGCGTTTATCTTGCGCCTTCGGCTTATGAGGCTTTGTTCGTCAGCGCGGCGCATACGGAGGAAGTGATTGATGCCACGATTGCCGCCTTTGGGCGCGTCTTCGAGGTCTTGTAGGAGCGGACGATGGATATTGGCAATCTTCGCAAGGATTTTACCGACCATGCGCCGCTGCTGCGCGAGGATTTGGCGGATAATCCTTTTGAGCAGTTTCAGCAATGGCTGGGCGAGGCGATGGCGGCAAAAATAGAGGAGCCGAATGCCTTTGTTCTGGCGACCGTCGATGCGCAGGGCATGCCTTCGCAGCGCACGGTTCTGCTGAAGTTCTTTGATGAGCAGGGTTTTGTTTTTTATACCAATTATCAGAGTGCGAAAGCGCAGGATATTGCGCATAATCCGCAGGTGTCGATGTCCTTTCCTTGGTATGCCTTGCAGCGGCAGGTCAAAATTCAGGGGCGGGCGGAAAAAATCAGCCGCGAACAGTCTTTGAAATATTTTTTAAGCCGTCCTACCGGCAGCCAATTGGGGGCATGGACGTCGCCGCAGAGCAAAATCATCGATTCGCGCGATTTTCTGATGTTGCAATGGCAGAAAATGCGCGAAAAATTTAAAGAAGGGCAAATTCCTTTGCCCGATTTTTGGGGCGGCTACCGCATTTGCGCGGAAAAAATCGAATTCTGGCAGGGGCAGCCGAGCCGCCTGCATGACCGTTTTGAATATCGCCGCCGCGATAATGATTGGGAGATTGTGCGCCTAGCACCCTAAAACTAGGGAGAATACAGATGAATAAAACCGCTGTTTTGCAATTAGTTCAGGATTTTTCGATAGAAACCACGCCGCGCGGGCTGAGTAAATTAGCGCCCTTGGCACAATATCTGCCTGCCCAAACGCGCGTATTCATCACTTTCCTGCCCGGTGCGGCATTTGCCGATACGGTGCAGGCGGCGCAAGAGATTGCGGCGCAGGGATTCATACCCGTCGTGCATGTGGCGGCGCGCAATCTGCAATCGCAGGCAGAATTGCAGGAGGGCTTGGAAACCCTGCAAGCCGGCGGCATTCGCGATTTGCTACTCTTGGCAGGCGGCAGCATCCACACCCGTTCGCCGTTTAAAAATGCGCTGGAGATTTTAGACAGCGGCATTTTGGAACAATTCGACTGGAGCAGCATCGGCTTTGCCGGACATCCCGAGGGGCATCCCGATGTGCAGGCGGAAGAATTGCGCCGCGCCTTGCAAATCAAATGGCAGTATGCCCGCGAATATCCGCGCGAATATTATTTGGCCACGCAATTCTGTTTCCAAGCCGAGCCGGTGATTGCTTGGCGGCAATCCTTATTGGCGGCGGATATTCATTTTCCCCTGCGTTTGGGTGTGGCGGGTTTGGCAAATACCGCCGCCTTGATTCGCCATGCGCAATTATGCGGCGTCGGGCCTTCGATTAATTTCCTGATTAAAAACGCGGGTGTATTCCGCCGTCTGCTGGGCGGCGTAGCGGCACCGGGGCGTTTGGTGGCGGATTTGGCTCAGGCGGTGCAGGACGGCAGTATTGACGAAGACGTGCGCCTGCATTTCTTCCCTTTAGGCGATTTTTCGCGCACCACTGCTTGGATTGCGGCCATTCAAGCCGGAAAATTTTATTCGGATAATCAACAGGGAGTACACATTGAACAATAAACTCGGATGGCTGGCGACGGCTTTCGTATTAAGCGCCTGCGGCACAGGCGCAGGTTTGGATTTGCCGCGTTTGCAGAGCGGAGAAGCCCGTATTTATCATTACAATTGCGCCAATGCTGAAGGCATGGACGTCGAATATGCCCATATGGCGGGCATTTATAGCGCGACAATCAAAATTCTTGACGGCAAAAAGGTGCTGAACCGCGAAACCGATGGCGCCTTCCGTTTAGACGACTGGACGTGGCAAAGCGGCGCCGACGGGCGTTTTGAGCTGAAAGAGGGCGATAAAGTCCTGCGCAGCGCCTGCATCGCCATGAACCAAGCCGCGCCCGACGATAAACGCAGCGTGCGGAAAAATCTCTTCGGCGGCGATGAGGATGCGGGGCGGAAAACGCAGTCGCGGTAGCTTTCGCGGGCATTTCTCGCTATCATAGACGTCCGAATTTCCTCAATATTTAAGGACAGCTATTCATGGCAAGAGTTACCGTAGAAGATTGTTTAGTAGAAGAAAACAACCGCTTTCGTTTGATTTTGGCCGCCAGCGGTCGTGCGCGCGAAATCGCTTTCGGCGCCAGCCCGCTCGTGGCACCGCTCAATGACAAACCCACCGTGATTGCTTTGCGCGAAATCGAAGAAGGACAAAGCAGCATCGCCCAGCTGCTGCAAAAAAATCAAAAAGGCATGTTCTAATCGGGACGCATCATGGCAATCGCGCTGACTTATCAACCCTTTGCAGGACTTACCGGCGCAAACGAATTAATCGCCGCTTGGGAGGTTTTGCGGCAGGAATTAAGCCATTATCTTGATGATGAAACGATTGCCGAAGTCTTGCGCGCCGCCGTCTATGGCGCGCAAGCCCATGAAGGACAAATGCGCCAGTCCGGCGAGCCTTATTTTGTTCATCCGATTGCCGTCAGCAAAATCTTAGCCGCGCAGCGCTTTGATTTGCCTGTCTTGCAGGCGGGCTTGCTGCACGATGTATTAGAAGATACGCCGATTGGCAAAGCGGAAATGGCGCAGGTTTTCGGCGCGGAAGTAACCGCGATTGTCGACGGCGTGTCCAAATTAGACCGCCTCAAAGACCAAGCGCCGCAAGAAGCGCAGGCAGACAGCTTTAAGAAAATGCTGGTGGCGATGACCGATGATCCGCGCGTGATTATCATCAAACTCGCCGACCGCCTGCATAATATGCAGACCCTCGGCGCGCTGCGTCCCGACAAGCGCATTCGCAAAGCCCGCGAAACCTTGGATGTCTATGCTTCGATTGCGGGACGCTTAGGCTTGTTCTATTTTCGTATGCAATTGGAAGATTTGGCATTTTCTCATTTGCATCCTTGGCGTTACGCCGTCTTGCAAAAGCATTATCAGCAGCGCTTTGCCAATAAAACCGTGATTAACCGCCTGCGGCAGGAAATACAGCCGCAATTGATGCGTTTAAATATCCAAGCCAGCATTACCAAGCGGCAGCGCCATTTATGGGGCGTGTATTTGCGTATGAAGCGCAAGCAGAGTTTTGACGAGGCCTGCCGCACCATTCCCGTGCGCATCATCACGCAAAGCGAAGACGATTGTTATCGCATTTTGGGCGTGCTGCACAAATCCTGCCGCCCGATTTCGGGCAAATTCGAAGATTATATCGCCGCGCCGAAAAGCAACGGCTACCGCTCTTTGCACAGCAGCGTTTTGATGAAAACCGGCGGCGCCGTGCTCAATGTGCAAATCCGTACCCGCGATATGCACAGTTTGGCGGAAACGGGGATTATCGCCGTCTGGCATCAGCATTTGAAAAATCTCTCTTTGCGCAATGAACATCATAATGTGGTTGCGGAAAAATACATGCGCGACTGGCTGTCGCGGCTGCGCGAAGTGCAAAACATCACGGACGACCCTTTGGAATTTTACGATGCGGTCAAAAAAGAGCTGAGTTCCGGCGATATTCATGTTTATACGCCGACAGGGCAAATCATTGATTTGCCGCATGGCGCCACGCCTGTGGATTTTGCCTATGCTATTCATTCGGAAATCGGCAATCATTGCGTGGGTGCGAAAGTCAACGGACTGCCGTATGCGATTTTCCGTCCTCTGCAAAGCGCGCAAACCGTCGAAATTATTACCGATTCGCAGGCACATCCGCATGCCGGCTGGCTGCAATTCGTGGTCACCGCCAAAGCGCGGGCGGGCGTGAATCATCATTTGCGCAGTCTGGAGAAAAAAGAAGCGCGGACTTTGGGCATGCATTTGCTGGATGCGGCTTTGCACGAATTCGGCAGCGACTATGCGGTGGTGGAAAAAGAATTAGCCGCCTATGCCAAGATGCAGTCGATTGAAATCAATGAGTTATTAGATGATATTGCCTATGGGCGCAAGCAGTCGGGTCTGATTGCCGCCGCCTTATTGGGCAAGGCGAAAAGCGAGCTGGGGCAGGAGCAGGTCTTGTATGTGCATAGCGCCTTAGACAGCGGCGTCTATTTGGGCGAATGCTGTCATCCCCTGAATCAGGATGCGATTATCGGACATATTGAACGTGGCAAAGGCATTCAAATTCACCGCCGCGATTGCGTTTTGGCGAAAGTCAGCGACGGACAGGGTTGGTTACGCGCCGAATGGGCGGAAGATGTGCACGGCATTTTCAACAGCAAATTGACCTTTGTGGTGCAGGACCGTCCAAAAATGCTCTCGCAAGTGGCGCAAATCATCGGCGATTGCGGCAGCAATATCACGGATTTGCAATTGGAACGCTTGGGGCATTGCAATGATCAGCGGCGCTTTATTATGAAATTGGAAGTACAGGGTTTGGAGCAGTTGGAAAAGATTATGCAGCAATTGCGCTTGATTGACGGTATCAGCCAGATTGAGCGCGTCTAAACAAGGAGAAATGTATGTTTGAGAAGCAGATTATTCAAAGCGATAAAGCGCCGAAAGCGATTGGTCCTTACTCCCAAGCGGTGCGCGTGGGCGATTTGGTTTTTGTATCGGGACAAATTCCGCTCGACCCGAATAGCGGCGAATTGGTCGGCGGAGATTTCAAAGCCCAAGCTGAGCAAGTGATTGATAATCTTGCCGCGATTTGCCAAGCGGCGGGCGGCGATTTAAGCAATATCGTGAAATTGAATGTGTATCTGACGGATTTAAGCCGCTTTGCCGAATTTAACGAAGTGATGAATGCGCGCTTTGTCGCCCCTTATCCCGCGCGTGCGGCGCTGGGTATCAGCGCTTTGCCCAAAGGCGCACAGGTGGAAGCGGAAGCGGTGCTTGCGCTTGCTTAATAATGCTGGATTTTGACGACAGTCTGCAATCCGCCTTAGGTCTGAGTGATGCCCTCACTCAGACTTTTTTACGTGCGGGTCTGCACCGCGTGCGCGATGTCTTGCTGACCTTGCCGCTGCGCTATGAAGACCGCTCGCATCTCACGCCGGTCGCCGCTTTGCGCGACGGGCAAACGGCACTGGTGCATGGTTATGTGCAGCGCTGCCAAATTCAGGAAGGTCGCCGCCGCTTGCTGCGTGTGGAGATTAAAGACGATAGCGGCGATGTCTTCCGCTTGGTGTATTTTCGTTTTTACCCTAGTCAAATCAAACCGTTTCGCGAAAACCGCCGCGGCTTGTTTTACGGCAAAGTCGCCTACAGCCCCTACGGCTATGATATGGCGCATCCTGAAATCACATGGTTGGACGAGGGCGATGTGGTGCAATTGCCCGACAGTTTGCAGGCGGTCTATCCCAGCGTGAAAGGCTTAAGCCAAATGCGTTGGCGGCAAGCGGTACATCAGCTCTTAGCGCAATTGCCGCCTGAACCGCAGAACCCTTTAAGCGCGGCGGGTTACTGGGATTTTGCCCGCGCTTTACATGCCCTGCATCAGCCCTCATTGGCGGAGGTCTTGCCCCGTCCCGATGACCATCAGCATCCTGCAAAAAAACGCTTGATTATCGAAGAATTAGCCGCGCATCAATTGTCTTTACACAATGCCCGTGCGCAATTGCGCCGCCTGCCTGCGCCCGCCCTGCCGGCGGACAGTCCTTTAGTGCAGCGTTTTTTGCAAAGCCTGCCTTTTCAGCTCACAGAGGCGCAAGCGCGTGTATATCAGGAAATTGCCGCCGATATGGCGCGCCCTGTGCCGATGCTGCGTCTGGTGCAGGGCGATGTCGGTTCGGGCAAAACGGTGATTGCCCTACTGGCTTGCTTGCAGGCGGTGGCAGCCGGTAAACAGGCCGTCTTTATGGCGCCGACGGAGCTTTTAGCCGAACAACATGCGCAAAATATGCAGCGTTTGCTGGCGGATTTGCCGCTGTGCAGCGTTTTGCTGGTCAGCAAATTACGCGCCAAAGAAAAGCGGCAAATATTGGCGGAGATTGCGGCAGGCGAAGCGCATCTGATTATCGGCACCCATGCCGTCTTCCAAGAACAGGTGCAATATCAGGATTTGGCTTTGGTGGCGGTGGATGAGCAGCACCGCTTTGGCGTGCATCAACGTCTGCAATTGCAGGAAAAAGCCGCCGCGGGGCGGGCGGTGCATCAATTGGTGCTGACCGCCACGCCGATTCCGCGCACCCTCGCCATGAGCGCTTACGGCGAATTGGATACCTCGATTATCGATGTATTACCGGCAGGACGGCAGCCGATTCGCACCTCCGTAATGAGCAATGCGCGCCGCGACGAGCTGATTGCCAGAGTGGGCGCCGCTTGTCGCCAAGGCGCGCAAGCCTATTGGGTCTGTCCGCTGATTGAAGAATCGGAAGTCTTGGAATGCGAAAACGCTGAGGCGGTGAGCGCCCATATCCAAGCCCTCCTGCCCGATGTGCGCGTGGCATTGGTGCACGGGCGGATAGAGAGCAAAGAACGCAGCGAGACTATGCGGCGCTTTGCGGCGTCGGAGATTGATTTATTAGTCGCCACTACCGTGATAGAAGTAGGCGTGGATGTGCCGAATGCTTCGCTGATGGTTATTGAAAACGCCGAACGTTTCGGACTCTCGCAATTGCACCAATTGCGCGGACGGGTAGGGCGCGGCAGCGTGCAATCGGACTGCATCTTGATGTATCAAGCACCTTTGGGCGAGACCGCCAAACGCCGCCTGAATATAATGCGCGACAGTACGGACGGCTTTCGTATCGCCGAAGAGGATTTGTGCATTCGCGGCGCGGGAGAATTGCTCGGCACGCGGCAGACCGGCGCATTGGGTTTGAAAATCGCCGATATTGAACGCGACCAAGCCTTGCTTGCTGAAGCGGAGCACATCGCTAGTGCATTCGAAGGCAGCGATTATGCCGCAATCCTTCTGGCACGCTGGATTGGGAAAAATACAGAGTATTTGAAGGTCTAGACGCACTGCTGCGGATATGGGGGCAATGCTCAGACACAGACGTTAAGCCTTTTAAAACCTATCTAAATCAACAGTATTTGTTTTGAAAAAATGTTTTTGAAAAAATGTTTTTGAAAAAAATCTCATGATAAATGCTGATAAAGCTAGTTTTTTATTATTATTTTGATAATATACAGCTCTTCTTACAATAAACGAAGGAAAAAACGATGGGTGAGAAAGAAAAAAGCATAGCGGATAATCCGGCAATCGCAGAGGTCAATCAATTGGTGGAAAACGCCTTGCGGGCTTTGGAAAAGTTCAGCGTTTTTACGCAGGAACAGGTGGATTATATTGTGGCGAAGGCTTCGGTGGCGGCTTTGGATCAGCACGGTGTGTTGGCGATGCATGCGCATGAGGAAACCGGACGCGGCGTGTTTGAGGATAAGGCGACGAAGAATTTGTTTGCCTGCGAGCATGTGGTCAATAACATGCGGCATTTGAAAACTGCGGGTGTTATTAGCGAAAACGAGGTTACGGGGATTGTGGAAATCGCCGATCCTGTGGGCGTGGTCTGCGGGATTACGCCGACTACGAATCCGACTTCAACGGTAATTTTCAAGGCATTGATTGCATTGAAAACGCGCAATCCGATTGTTTTTGCCTTCCATCCTTCGGCGCAGGAAAGCTCGGCGCATGCGGCGCGGATTGTGTATGAGGCGGCAGTAAAGGCGGGTGCGCCCGAGCATTGCGTGCAGTGGATTAGCAAGCCGTCTATGGAAGGCACGAATGCTTTGATGAATCATGAGGGCGTGGCGACGATTTTAGCCACCGGCGGCAATGCGATGGTTAAGGCGGCTTATTCTTGCGGCAAACCGGCTTTAGGCGTGGGGGCGGGAAATGTACCGGCTTATGTGGAAAAATCGGCGGATATCCGCCAAGCGGCGCATGATATCGTGATGTCCAAAGCTTTTGACAACGGCATGGTCTGCGCCAGTGAGCAAAGCGCGATTATCGATAAGGAAATTTACAAAGATTTCCTGCAAGAATTGGAAAGCTATGGCGCGTATAAGGTCAGTAAACAAGAAAAAGCCTTGTTGGAAAAATTTATTTTCGGTGTGAATGCCAACAGCGAGAATTGCGCGGGCGCGAAATTAAATGCCAATGTAGTAGGCAAACCGGCGCGCTGGATTGCCGAGCAGGCGGGCTTTAGCGTGCCTGAGCGGACGGTGATTTTACTGGCGGAATGCGCCGATATCGGCGAAGCCGAACCCTTAACGCGCGAGAAATTGGCGCCGGTGCTGGCTTTGGTGCGTGCTAATAACCGCGAACAGGGCATCAAATTAGCGGCGCAGTCGGTGGAATTTTACGGCTTGGGGCATTCCGCTGCGATTCATACTAAAGACGCGCAATTGGCGAAAGATTTCGGTCAGGCGGTGAAAGCGGTGCGCGTATTATGGAATTCGCCTTCGACTTTCGGCGGTATCGGCGATATTTATAATGCCTTATTGCCTTCATTAACCTTGGGTTGCGGCTCTTATGGCAGAAACTCGGTAAGCAATAATGTCAGTGCTGTGAATTTATTGAATATCAAACGTGTTGCCCGTCGGAGAAACAATATGCAATGGTTTAAAGTCCCGCCAAAAATTTATTTTGAACGCGATTCGATTCAATACATCAAATCGATGAAAGATTGCGAGCGCGTGGTAATTGTCAGCGACAGAACCATGGTTAATCTCGGTATCGTAACCAAAATTACCGACCAATTAGCCCAACGGCGCAATAAAGTGACTTATCAACTTTTTGCTGATGTCGAGTCTGATCCGAGTTTGGCGACCGTGCAAAAAGGCGCAGACCTCATTAAGAGTTTCGAGCCCGATACGATTATCGCGGTCGGTGGCGGTTCGGTCATGGATGCGGCGAAAATCATGTGGTTATTCTACGAGCAGCCGGAAGTGGATTTCCGTGATTTGGTGCAAAAATTCATGGATATCCGCAAACGCGCTTTCAAATTCCCGCAATTGGGGCATAAATGCAAATATATCGGCATTCCCACCACTTCGGGAACCGGCTCGGAAGTGACGCCTTTTGCCGTGATTAGCGACGGCGATAAAAAATATCCTTTGGCGGATTATGCGCTGACGCCGACCGTCGCCATTGTCGATCCGGCATTGACGCTGACCGTGCCGCCGAAGGTCATCGCTGATTCGGGCTATGATGTGCTGGTGCATGCGACTGAAGCCTATGTTTCTGTTTTGGCAAACGATTTTACAGACGGCTTGGCGTTGCAGGCGATTAAATTGGTCTTCCAATATCTGGAACGTTCGGTGAAAAACGGGCCGGAAGATTTTGAAGCCAAAGAAAAAATGCACAATGCTTCTACCATTGCCGGCATGGCATTTGCCAATGCTTTCTTAGGCATCACGCACTCAATGGCGCATAAAATCGGCGGACGCTTCCATACCGTGCATGGGCGCACCAATGCCATTTTAATGCCTTATGTCATTACCTATAACGGACAGCGTCCGACTAAAACTTCCAGTTGGCCGAAATACGAACGCTACAAAGCCGATGAAAAATATCAAGATATCGCGCGCGTTTTGGGTTTGCCTGCCGCAACGCCGGCGGAAGCGGTGCAATCTTATGCCCGTGCTTGCCGCGAATTGGCGGTCAAAATCGGTATTCAGCCTTCACTGCGCGAGCAAGGCATTGATGAGCAGGAATTCCTCAAAGCTATACCTGAATTGGCGCTGCTTGCTTATGAAGACCAGTGTTCGCCGGCCAATCCGCGTCTTGCGATGGTTAAAGACATGGAAGCCATCTTGAGAAAAGCCTACTACGGAGACGAAGATTTCTTTGTCGGCTAGAATAGAAATACGAAAGGCACCTTATAAGGTGCCTTTTTATATTTTTCGGGCAAAGGGACATTTTAGGTGCTAAAAAGTTTGAAAAGCCTTATTCTGTAAGGCTTTTAGCGAGGTCAAAAGCTTTGAACACAAAAAATGCTTTTTCTGTGGCTCAAAACAGGTCAAAAAAGATGGCAGACAAAATC
>NZ_JBXGGR010000094.1:0-21949 GCF_056855035.1 Suttonella sp. | reverse complement strand
GTAGGCTTTAAATTGCCCGCCAAAACGGTCTGCACCTACTTTGGTCAATGCCGCTGTCAGCGTCGTTTTACCATGGTCTACGTGACCGATCGTGCCCACGTTTACGTGGGGCTTCGTACGTTCAAATTTCTCTTTTGACATCTCAATCCACCCGATGTAAATGGAGCCCATAACCGGATTTGAACCGGTGACCTCTTCCTTACCAAGGAAGTGCTCTACCTACTGAGCTATATGGACTGGAATAAAAACTGAATTAAATGGAGCGGGCGATGGGAATCGAACCCACACCATCAGCTTGGAAGGCTGAGGTTCTACCATTGAACTACGCCCGCTTGATATGGTGGAGGGAGAAGGATTCGAACCTTCGAAGGCTGAGCCGACAGATTTACAGTCTGTTCCCGTTGACCGCTTGGGTATCCCTCCGCAAGGCGCGCATATTAGCAGATTAAAAATATGCGTCAAGTCTTTTTGGAATTATTTTGCAATCGCCACCGTTGCCGCCACCTGCCATTGCGCCAAATCGAAAGCAATCAACTCGCCGCTCCATGCCGCACCGCCGTCAATGCAGGCGTATTTTTCATGCATCCGCAAGCCTAATGCCGCCCAATGCCCGAAAACCACGCGAAAATCTTGCCGCGCCGCATGCAATTCATACCAAGGCACAAGCGCTTTCGGCGCTTCTTCCGGCGGCATTTTGCCATCAAAATCCAAAGCGGCATTTGTCTTTAAAAAACGCATGCGCGCGAAAGCATTGACCGCAAAGCATTGTTTAACGCTATTTTTGCTGTTTTCTTTCCATTCACCGCCGCCGTTACGATACACCGCCTGTAAAAACTCTCGCCGCGCCTCGTCTTTTTGCCGCATCTGCCGACAATATTGCGCATTCATCTCGATTGCCGTATCCAAATCCCAATAAGGATAGACCCCTGCATGCGCCATCACGATTTGCCGTGCCTCATCTTGCACCATCAGCGGCCACGATTGGACGGCATCAATCATTTCCTGCGCATCAGGTGCATTTAGAATCTCTTTGGTCGTGTTTTTAATCCGCCCCTTATCCAATCCGTTTGCCTGTACCATCAAGGTAAAATCATGATTGCCAATAACGACTTTCGTTTTACCTTTTAAGCGACTGACGCAGCGCAAAGCCTGCACAGAATCCGGCCCCCGATTGATAATATCTCCCACAAACCACAATTCATCCGCTGCTTCATCATAATTAAGACGCTCTAACAAATGCATCAAAGCCTCATATTGTCCATGCACATCGCCGATTGCATAAATCCCCATTCCGTTTTACTCCTTGTATAATAAACGCCATGAACACAGCACTTCTCCCCACGCGCCCTCTTGGCAACAGCGGCATCCGCCTTTCCACTCTCGGACTAGGCACAGTCAAAATCGGGCGCAATCAAGGTGTCAAATATCCACAATCTTTTGATTTACCCGACGATAAATCCGTACAGGAACTGCTTGCGCTCGCCCAATCGCTGGGCATCAATTGGCTGGACACCGCTCCTGCTTATGGCAGCAGCGAAAGCCGCCTTGGCGCGTTTATCCGCCGCAATGAATGGCATATTGCCAGCAAAGTTGGCGAAAACTTTCATAACAACCAATCCAGCTTTGATTTTTCCGCCCCCGCCGTCAAACAAAGCATCGACAACAGCCTGCGCCGCCTACGCTGCGAACACATCGATCTCATCAACATTCATTCCGACGGCAATGATCTCGCCATTTTACATCAAAGCGACTGCCTTGCCGCCCTCGAGCAAGCCAAACAAGCGGGCAAAATCCGCGCCATCGGCATTTCCTGCAAAACCGGCGCAGGGGCACAAGCATGGCTGCCTTATGTTGATACACTCATGCTCGAGCTGAATCCCGAACACAGAGAAATGACGGATGTCATTACGCAAGCCGACGCCCAAAACGTCGGCATCCTCATCAAAAAAGGCTTTGGCAGCGGACATTTGCTGGCGCAATATTCGCTGGAAAACCTTGCCGATTTTCTCTTTCAACACCCGATTACCGCCTTAATCAGCGGCACTATCAATCCAGACCATCTGCGCGCCAATTGCGCCGCCGTCAGCCGAGCCAGCCATGCCGCTTCTCTATAGCTGCCTACTGAATCTCCTCACCCCTTTTGCCCTACTGCGCCTACTCATTAAATCGCGCCGTAACCCCGAGTATCGCCGCCATATCGGCGAACGCTTTGCTTATCGTCTGCCGCCCGCCAAACCTGCACCGCTATGGATACACGCCGTATCGGTAGGCGAATTTCTCGCCATTGCGCCGCTTTTGGAAACCCTGCTTGCGCGCCATACAGACCTCAACGTATGGATTAGCTGCACCACGCCCACCGGCCGCGCGCAAATCGCCGCCTTTGCCGCGCGCCGCCCCCAACGCATCCAATACAGCTATTTGCCCTATGACAGCCGCGGCAACATCCGCCGTTTTCTGGCGCATGTGAAGCCGCGCGGCGTAGCGCTGATGGAAACCGAAATCTGGTTCAACCTTCTGCGACAATGCCAAGCGCAAAGCATCCCCACCCTACTCATCAACGCCCGCCTATCCGCCAAATCCCTGCGCGGCTACTATTGTTTTGCCCGCCACCTACTGCGCCGCGTACTGCCGCAATTGCGCATCAATGCACAAAACCGTAGCGACGCCAAACGCTTCCGCTTTCTTTGCCGCAACAGCCGCATCAGCATCACGCCCAGTCTGAAATTCGCCGCTCCCGTCGCCGAAATACTTCCTTTGCAGGACTTTCTGCCGCCCAATCCGCAAGCGCCACTGTGGATAGCCGCCAGCACCCACGAAGGCGAAGAAAAGCACATCTTAGCCGCCTATCAAAACCTGCTCCACCACATACCGCCACTACGCCTATGCATCGCGCCGCGCCATCCCGAACGCCGTGACAGCATCTGCAAACTCATCGAAAAATCAGGATTTACGCCCTTATTGCGCAGTCAAGGCGCCACCTTAAGCAGCAATACGCAAGGCATCGCCCTGTTAGACACGCTCGGCGAACTCGGCGCCGCCATGTCTTGCGCATCGGTCGCCTTTATCGGCGGCAGCCTCATCGCGCGCGGCGGGCATAATCCGCTGGAAGCCGTACATGCCGGCATACCGCTGTGCTTCGGCAAATCGATGTTCAATTTCCAAGACATCGCCGAACAACTGCGCAAAGAAAACTTCGTCCGCCAATGCGATACCGACACCCTTCCCGATGCCGTTCAAGCCTTACTGGATTATCACGCCCAAGCGGGCACGCAAGACATCATCGCTTATAGCCGCCGACACAGCGGCGATATACTCGACAGGCATTACGCCTTTATTGCACAGCAAATTGCGCTGGATGAATCACAGCATCGGCGGTAAAGGCGGCGGCGTATCCTCTGCATCCTCCTCTTGCGCCGCCTCGCGCCGTTCGGGAATCTTCAAGCCCAGCCATTTGATATAGCCGCGCTCGTCCAATTCCTTGATGATGATTTCACTGTCATTGATTTTCAAAGCATCGCCCGCCACCGGCACATCGCCGAAACGCTCACGGAACATATCGCCCAGCGTCCGCTCCGCATCCTCCTCGGCAATCTGCAGACCGTATTCTTCCGCCAATTCGCTCATCCGCACATAAGGCTTGACTTCAATATCGCCGAAAAATTCTTGCTCATTATCGTTTTGTGCATAGCCGGCAAATTGCTGGGCGAAATCCTCGCCCTTATCCTCGGGAAAGATAAACCATGCCACATCTTCCGCCTGCATCCGCGTATTCATACCCACGCGCAGACTTTTGCCCTCGCGGATTAAAGCGAAAAGCCGCCCATGCTGAAAGGCTTTCGGACGCGTCAAGGCATAGGGATGACTGTTTTCCGCCGGCGAACTTTTTTCCACCGCAAAAGACTGCAAATGCATATTCAGCTTTTCGGTCAGCCAAATCGCCTTGCTTTGCAAAGGTTCCGGCTGCGGCGGCAGAACCACTTTCAATTTCCGCGCCATCAAGCCGATTGTCGTGCCCTGAATCAGCAAAGAAAAAATCACTACCGAAAAGACCACATCAAAAAACAGACGCGAATTCGGCACGCCCGCCATCAGCGGCATCATCGCCAGCGTAATCGGCACCGCGCCGCGCAAACCCACCCAACTGATATAGGCAACCTCTCGTTTTTTAAAAGGAAACCACAGCAGCGAGCTATATACCGCCAGCGGTCGTGCCACAAAAATCAAAAAGGCGGCGATAATCAAAGCATCGAAACTTTCTTCAAACAAACGGCTCGGCGTTACCAATAAGCCCAAGACCAAGAACATACTTGCCTGCGCCAGCCAAGCCAAGCCGTCCATCACATTCAGCAAAGGCTCCTTGGCGGGGCTGCGCGTATTACCGATGATAATGCCGGCAATGTAAACGCTTAAAAAGCCGCTGCCGCCAAGCAAATTCGAAAATGCGAAAGCTATCAAACCGCCTGAAGCAATCATCAGGGCATACAAGCCCTCCGCCAAAGCAATTTTGCGCAAAATCCACGCCAGAATTTTGCCCGCTACAAAACCAATCAAAAAACCCAAGCCCATTTGCAGCAACAGCATTTTCAAAAAGCCCGCCGCGCCGCCGCCCTGCGGATCCGTAAGCAAAGTCAGCAAAGCGGTAACCAGAAAAATCGCCATCGGATCATTCGCGCCGCTTTCCACTTCCAAAGTCGATAAAATCCGCGAATGCAGGCGCACGCCACTATTGCGCAATAACGAGAAAACCGCCGCCGCATCGGTCGAGCCGACAATCGCCGCCATTAAAAATCCGAGCTGCCAATCGATTTTCAAGAAAAAAGTCGTGAATAATCCGAGACTGATGACCGTCGCCACTACACCCCAAGTCGCCAAAGTCACCGCCGGTTTGACGGCGATTTTAATACTGCTCATCTGGGTGCGCAGACCGCCGTCCAGCAGAATAATCGCCAAGGCGAATTGTCCGATAAAAGTCGCGCTGAAAAAGCTGTCGTACACAATGCCGCCGATTCCCTCTTCGCCCGCCAACATACCGACGCCTAAAAACACCAATAGCAAAGGCATGCCGAAATGCGCGGATAAACGCGTCGCCACGATGCTGACAAAAAATAAAAAAGCGAAAATCAAGAGAATGATTTGAATACTTTGCACGAATTTTCCTTATTGATTACTCTAAAACGCAGTCATTAAGCCAAATGCTCCAATGCCCTTATCGCTTGCGCCACGATTTCAGGCACCGCCTCCGGCCTTTTGCTTTCGGGATTAAGCCACACCATCACCGCCGTCGATTGGGCGCAGCGTTTGCCGGCATTCCAAATTTCGGCATAAACATCAAAACTGCTCCTGCCCAAACGCGAGATTTTGCTTTTCACGAGCAATTCGGCAGGATAAACAATCTCCGCCTCAAATTTGCACTGCATCTCTGCCAAGACAACCATAGGTATTTTACCGCCAATCAGCGGCAGCACATATTCCTCGAAATAGGCAAAGCGTGCGGATTCTAAGTAACGGAAAAACAGCGTATTATTCACATGCTGATAGGCATCCATATCCCCCCAACGGATAGTAATGGGGAATTGGTGCCGGAATATTATCTCTTTAGGCATAATATTTCCTGATGAAAAGACGCTATCTTAGCCTGATTTCCCCTATTTGGGGGGCAAAATCTTAGAAAAAACGATTTGCCGACGCTGAATGCGATTAGGATATGTTAAGATACGCGAGGTTTTTGTGACCATTCAACCAACAAATTGGAAATTAGCTATGAATTTACATGAATATCAAGCCAAATCACTTTTTCGTGATTATGGCGTTAGCATTCCGCGCAGTATTTTGGCGAAATCTGCAGAAGAAGCAGTAGCGGCGGCTAAAGAGCTGGGTGGTACGGTTTGGGTTGTCAAAGCTCAAGTGCATGCAGGCGGACGCGGCAAAGCAGGCGGCGTGAAAGTCGCCAAATCTTTGGACGAAGTGCGCGATTACGCTGAAAACATGATCGGCAACACCTTAAAAACCAAGCAAACCGGCGATATCGGCCTGCCGATCAATATAGTCTTGATTGAAGAAGGCTTGGATATCGTTGACGAATTATATTTATCGGCAGTTGTTGATCGCGCCACGCGCCGCGTCAGCTTCATTTGCTCTTCGGAAGGCGGTATGGATATCGAAGAAGTGGCGGAAAGCCATCCCGATAAGATTATCAATGTGGCCGTGGATCCTGCGGCGGGTTATTTCCCTTATGTTGGTCGTCAAGCCGCCTTCGACATGGGCTTGAATAAAGAATTATCCGGACAACTGGTCAAATTAATGGAAGGTTTATACAAACTCTTCATCGAAAAAGATTTGGCGATGGTGGAAATCAATCCTTTGATTGTCACCCGCGACGGCAATTTGCTGGCTCTTGATGCCAAAATCGGCGTGGACGACAACGCCCTTTACCGCCATAAAGATTTGGAAGAAATGCGCGATCGCAGCCAAGAAGACGAGCGCGAGAACAAAGCACAGGAATTGCAGCTCAATTATGTGGCATTAGGCGGCAATATCGGCTGTATGGTAAACGGTGCCGGCTTGGCAATGGCGACTATGGATATCGTCAAACTGCATGGCGGCGAACCGGCGAATTTCTTGGACGTGGGCGGTGGTGCGACTGCCGAGCGCGTGAAAGAAGCCTTTAAACTGATTTTGACTTCGCCTGAAGTAAAATCGATTTTGGTCAATATCTTCGGCGGCATCGTGCGCTGCGATTTGATTGCCGAAGGGATTATCAATGCGGCGAAAGAAATCGATTTGAAAGTGCCGGTGGTTGCGCGCTTGCAGGGCACCAATGTGGAATTGGGACGCAAAATGCTCAATGAAAGCGGCTTAGGCATTGAAGCGGCAGATGATTTAACCGATGCGGCAAAACGCGCCGTAGCAGCGGCACAATAAGGAGCAGCCATGAGTATTTACATCAATAAAGACACCAAAGTCATTACCCAAGGCTTTACCGGCTCGCAAGGCACCTTCCATTCCGAGCAGGCGATTGCCTACGGCACGCAATTGGTCGGCGGCGTAACGCCAGGCAAAGGCGGACAAAGCCATTTAGACCGCCCTGTATTCAATACCGTTGCCGAAGCGGTGCGCGATACCGGCGCTAATGCTTCCATGATTTTCGTACCGCCGCCCTTTGCGGCAGATTCGATTTTAGAAGCCATTGATGCCGGCATTGAAATCATTGCCTGTATCACCGAAGGCATTCCTGTTTTAGATATGATGAAAGTCAAAGCGGCTTTGCAAGGCAGCGCTTCGCGCCTCATCGGTCCGAACTGCCCGGGCGTGATTACCCCCGGCGAATGCAAAATGGGTATTATGCCCGGGCATATCCATCAAAAAGGCAGCGTGGGCATTGTGTCGCGTTCCGGCACATTGACTTATGAAGCCGTACATCAAACCACGCAAATCGGCTTGGGACAAAGCACCTGCGTCGGCATCGGCGGCGACCCGATTAACGGCACCAATTTCATTGACGTGCTGTCTGCTTTTGAAGCGGACGAGCAAACCAAAGGTATTGTGATGGTCGGCGAAATCGGCGGTTCGGCTGAAGAAGAAGCGGCGGAATTTATCAAAGCCCATGTCAGCAAACCTGTGGTGGCTTATATTGCCGGTGTGACTGCCCCACCGGGCAAACGCATGGGACATGCGGGCGCGATTATCGCCGGCGGCAAAGGCACGGCGGCAGATAAATTCAAAGCCCTTGAAGCGGCTGGCGTGGCGACCGTGCGTTCGCCGGCGGATATCGGCGCAACCCTGAAGCAATTGATGGACGCATAATAAAGCGCATCATTATCCGCTGATAAAAAGCAGCTCGATTCTGAAAAGAAGAGAGCTGCTTTTTTATTGGTAGTTTTTCAAAGACGGCGCTTAAGCAAGGGCTTGCGCAGTCACGCCCTCTCTCGGCTGACAGACAAAGACCTCCTCTTTCAGACCGGTTTTGGCTTGATAATGCGCTTCAAGATGCGCACTTACCGCCTTAACCGCCTCATGCGGCACCAGCGCCACCACACAGCCGCCGAAACCGCCGCCGGTCATGCGCACGCCGCCGCTGTGCCCGATAACTTCGTCAATCAATACCACCATGGTATCTACCGCCGGATGGGTAATCTCGAATTCATCGCGCATACCGACATGGCTTTCCGCCATCAGGCGCGACAAAGCGCTGATGTCATTATTTTTCATCGCCTGCGCTGCCGCCAATGTGCGTTGATTTTCCTGAATAATATAGCGGGCGCGTTTTGCCACCAGCGCCTCAAGTCCGCTTTTTTCGACTTCAAATTGCTCCAAACTGACATCGCGCAGAGCTTTCACGCCGAAATGCGCGGCAGCGCTTTCGCATTGTTCGCGGCGCGTATTGTATTCGCTGCCGACCAAGCCGCGTTTGACGTGGGAATGAATAATCATCACGCTCAATGTGTCGGGGATGGCAATCGCCTGCGTCTCAAGGCTGCGGCAATCGATTAAAATCGCATGACCTTTTTCGCCGCGCGCGCTGGCAAGTTGATCCATGATGCCGCATTTGCAGCCGACAAAATGATTTTCCGCATATTGCCCGATAAGGGCGAGTTCGCTTTCGTTGAGAGGCAAATCAAACAGTGTTTGCAAGGCTTTGCCTACCGCCACTTCCAAAGCGGCGGAAGAACTCAATCCCGCCCCCTGCGGCACATCGCCGCTAATCGCCATATCCAAGCCTTGCCCAATCGGATAGCCTTTTTCCGCCAATGCCCAGAAGACGCCGCGCACATAATTCGCCCATTGCTTATCCGAGGCAGAAAATGCGCCGTTTAATTCAAACTCATCATATTCCCGATAATTTTCGGCATATACGCGCACACGCTTGCCGTCGTTTTTTTTCACCGCCGCATAATTGGCGAAATCAATGGCACAGGGCAGCACAAAGCCGTCGTTATAATCGGTGTGTTCGCCGATTAAATTCACACGTCCCGGCGCGCGAATCCGATATGCGGGAGCGGTATTAAATTTTTCGGTAAAAATAGCGGAGATATCCATTGTTATATTCCTTGTAAATGCGTTTTCAAGCGTTAAGAGAGAAGCAATAAAAGAGCCGAAATCATCAGCAGCCCCAAATGCTTAAACCGGAAGCTCTTGGCGACGGACGACACCCCATCTCTAAGTACATTTCCGCGAGCATAGGGCAAAGCATGCGGAGAGCCATGCCGCCAATCGCAGTGGCACAGCAAAAACCTCGTCCATTAATCTGCCGCACGATAATGCACATCAGACAATGCCGCCAAACGTTCCGCCGCCTGTTCCGGCGTTAAATCGCGCTGCGCTTCGGCAAGCATTTCATAGCCGACCATAAATTTACGCACGCTGGCAGAACGCAGCAGCGGCGGATAGAAATGCGCATGCAGCCGCCATTGCGGATGCTCTTTGCCGTCAAAGGGCGCGCCGTGAAATCCCATAGAATAAGGAAAGCTGCATTCGAAGAGATTGTCGTAACGCGTGCTTAGGCGCTTGAGTGCCAGGGCTAAATCACTGCGCTGCGAGGCATTCAAATCCAAGAGGGTATGCAGGGGAATTTTGGGCAGGAGCAGGGTCTCAAAGGGCCATGCCGCCCAATACGGCACTACCGCCAGCCAATCCCTTGTTTCCACGACGATGCGTTCGCGGCGGCGCAATTCTTCCGCCGCATAGTCTTGCAAGAGCGCGCGGTGATGGCGGGCAAAATAGTCTTGCTGAGCTTGATGCGCTTTGGCGGGCAAATGCGGCAGAAAATCGCTTGCCCAAATTTGTCCGTGCGGATGCGGATTCGAACAGCCCATCACCGCCCCCTTGTTTTCAAATATCTGCACCCATTGGTATTTTTCGCCCAATTCCCGACATTGCGCCTGCCAGACTTCTATCACGGCTTCGATTTCCGGCAGGGACAATTCCGGCAGGGTTTTGCCATGATCGGGCGAAAAACAGACCACGCGGCTCACGCCGCGCACGCTATGGCTTTGAAACAGCGGATGCGCCTCTTCGCAATACTCGGGCGTATCGGGCAGAAGGGCGGAGAAATCATTCGTAAAGACATAAGGCGCGGTATAAAAGAGATTTTTCTCGCCGTTAATCCGCGTATTGCCCGGGCAGAGATAGCATGTGGGGTCGTAAGAGGGTTTGCGCTCGGTATCGCTTTTTTCCTGCTGCCCTTGCCAAGGCCGTTTGGCACGATGGGGAGAGACTAAAACCCATTCGTCGGCAAGCGGATTATAGCGGCGGTGCGGATGATCGCTGGGCATAAACATGGCTTTCGCTCCTGATATGGAATACGCATTATCATGAAGAGGATTTCATCAAAAGTCAATGTGGATTTTGTATAAGAAAACTTGTTTTTAAGGGTGTTTTCATGATTTTACTTACTATTTGCCGCATTAAAACACATGGAAATTCATATAATTGCTTTAACGTTTAGAAAAAATGGTTTACAAAGCAGTCTGTTTGCTTAAAATTAACATCGTGTCAATGAAGGGATGATTTTCATTGCCGCCTTACCTTTGCGTGAGAGATATTTGTTGAGAAAAACATAGGAGACTTTTATGACATTTCGCAAGACCTTAGCTGCCTGTGTTGCGGCTTTGATGATGGGACAATCTTTTGCTGCCGATGCGCCGAAAGTGGGCGTTACCATCTATAAATACGATGATAATTTTATGTCTTTGATGCGTAAATCTTTAGAGGCGGAAGCGGCGGAGCATAAAACCGCCAAGCTCTTAATGAATGATTCGCAAAATAATCAGTCCGAGCAGAATAACCAAATCGATGTGATGATTGCCAAGGGCGTGAAAGTGCTGGCAATCAATTTGGTTGACCCTGCCGCCGCGCCGACGATTATCGAAAAAGCACGCGTCGAAGACATTCCTGTGATTTTCTTCAATAAAGACCCCGGCGAAGCAGCAATCGCTTCTTATGACAAAGCCTATTTTGTCGGCACGAATCCTCAAGAATCGGGCGAAATCCAAGCGGATTTGATTACCAAGACATGGAAAGAAAATCCTGACTGGGATACCAACAAAGACGGCGTTTTGGATTTTGTGCTGCTCAAAGGCGAGCCAGGACACCCCGATGCGGAAGCGCGCACCAAATTCGTGGTCGAGAAACTCAATGCAAACGGCATTAAAACCAATCAGTTGCAATTAGACGCTGCTTTATGGGATGCCGCCAAGGCGAAAGACATTATGCAGGCTTGGCTCTCAGGTCCTTCAGGCAAAAATATCGAGGTCGTCATTTCGAATAACGACGGCATGGCATTAGGGGCGATTGAAGCGATGAAAGCGCAAGGCGGCGTATTGCCGACCTTCGGCGTCGATGCTTTACCGGAGGCTTTGCAATTAGTGAAAACAGATGTGCTGAAAGGCACGGTCTTAAATGACGGCGAAACGCAGGCGAAAGCGATTTACGCTTTAGCGGTAGATTTGGCAAACGGCAAAGATTTGTCGCAAAGCAGCGTGTACACATTAGACGGCAAGCAAATCCGCGTGCCTTATGTGGGCGTGGATAAGAGCAATTTGGATAAATTTTTAAAATAAGCCTCATCATAAAAACCATTGCGAGGGCGCGGCATCAGCCCGCCCTTTTTTAACTGATAAAGGATACTTTAATGACAGCTCCTGCACCTTCTACCGGCGAGATTCTGCTGACCATGACGGATGTCCATAAATCCTTTCCGGGCGTTAAAGCGCTTGACGGCGTCAATTTGCAAGTACGCGCCCATTCCGTGCATGCCTTGATGGGGGAAAACGGCGCGGGAAAATCGACTTTGCTCAAATGCCTGTTCGGCATTTATGCGAAAGATAAGGGCAGCATTGAATTTTTAGGCAATGAAGTCGATTTCAAAACCACAAAAGAAGCATTGGAAAACGGCATTTCCATGGTTCATCAAGAATTGAACATGGTCAAGCAGCAAAGCGTGATGGACAATCTGTGGCTGGGACGCTACCCCACCAAAGGTTTTTTCATCGACAGCAAGAAAATGTATGCCGATACCAAGGCGATTTTCGACGAATTAGGCATCGAGATCGACCCGCGCGAAAAAGTGGCGAAATTAACCGTATCGGAAATGCAGATGATTGAAATCGCGAAAGCCTTTTCCTATCAAGCGAAAATCGTAATTATGGACGAGCCCACCTCTTCGCTGTCTGAAAAAGAAGTCTCCCATCTCTTTACCATTATCGACAAACTCAAGCAGCGCGGCTGCGGCATCATTTACATCTCGCATAAAATGGAAGAGATTTTCAAAGTCTGCGATACGATTACCATTCTGCGCGACGGCAAATGGATTGACACGGTGCATACGGCCGAAACCAATATGGACGCCTTAGTCGCCAAAATGGTCGGACGCAGCCTGACCCAGCGTTTTCCTGAAAAAGACAATACGCTGGGCGAAGTCGTGCTGGAAGTGCAGGCATTAAGTGCGAAAAACCAGCCCTCGATTCAAAACATCAGTTTTGAACTGCGCAAAGGCGAAGTTTTGGGCATCGGCGGCTTGGTCGGCGCCAAACGCACCGATTTGGTCGAAACTCTATTCGGCATCCGCGAACGCGGCAGCGGCGAAGTGCTGATAAACGGCAAAGCGGTCGCCAACCGAAGCCCTGTAGAAGCGATTAAAAACGGCTTTGCCCTCGTAACGGAAGAACGGCGCAGCACCGGCATTTTCGGCGGCTTGGACATCAGCTTCAACTCCCTGATTGCCAATATGAAACACTATGAACATAGCGGCTTTTTAGACAATAAGGAAATGCACAAAGACACGAAATGGGTCATCGACTCCATGCACGTCAAAACCCCCTCGCAAAGAACGCGCATCGGCTCGCTCTCGGGCGGCAATCAGCAAAAAGTCATTTTAGGGCGCTGGCTGCTCACAGGGCCGGACATCCTCATGCTGGACGAACCCACGCGCGGCATCGACATCGGCGCCAAATACGAAATCTATCAAATGATTAACGAACTCGCCAAACGCGGCAAAGCCATCATCATGATTTCTTCCGAAATGCCCGAACTGCTGGGCGTAAGCGACCGCATCTTAGTCATGAGCGCTGGCAGAGTCGCGGGCATCGTCAATACCGCAGACACCTCGCAAGAAGAAATCCTGCACCTTTCCGCCAAATACCTATCCTCTTCCACCGCAGACAGTTAAAAGGAATTATCATGAACGCATCCGCCTCCAACAAAGCCTTTACCTTCTTTAAAGACTACGCCCTGTATTTTGTGCTGCTGATTCTGCTGCTCATCATCGTCTCCAAAGACACCAGCTTCCTCAGCCTGACCAATTTCAGCAACATCCTCACCCAATCCTCCGTGCGCATCATCATCGCCCTCGGCGTGGCGGGGCTGATTTTAACCCAAGGCACCGACTTATCCGTGGGCAGACAAGTCGGCTTGGCCGCCGTGGTTGCCGCCACCCTCCTGCAAGCCACCACCAACGTCAATAAAGTCTTCCCCGAACTGGAAACCCTCTCTATTCCGTTCGTCATCATCCTCGTGTGTGCCATCGGCGCCATACTCGGGCTATTAAACGGCATCATCGTTACCGTGCTGAACGTTACCCCCTTCATCGCCACCTTAGGCACCATGCTCATCGTGTATGGCATCAACTCCCTGTACTACGACTTCGTCGGCTCCGCACCCATTGCGGGATTCGACGCCGCCTACTCCAGCTTCACGCAAGGCTATTTCAAAATAGGCGGCTTCAAACTCTCCTACATCACCATCTACGCCCTCATCGCCATCATCATCATGTGGACCATCTGGAACAAAACCCGCTTCGGCAAAAACCTCTTCGCCATTGGCGGCAACCCTGAAGCCGCTCGCGTTTCAGGCGTCAACGTTACCCTCAACCTGCTCGGCATCTACACCCTCTCGGGCGTCTTCTACGCATTCGGCGGATTCTTGGAAGCCGGACGCATCGGCTCGGCAACCAACAACCTCGGCTTCATGTATGAAATGGACGCCATCGCCGCCTGCGTCATCGGCGGCGTCTCCTTCAGCGGCGGCGTGGGCAGCATCATCGGCGTCGTCATCGGCGTCATCATCTTCACTCTGATTAACTACGGACTCACCTACATCGGCGTCAGCCCCTACTGGCAATACATCATCAAAGGCAGCATCATCGTCCTTGCCGTTGCCATCGACTCCCTCAAACACGCCAAGAAAAAATAAGGAAAGCCCATGTTCAATATCTACACCCGAACACAAAGCATCATCTTGGAACACAAAAACCACGCGAGGGTAGAAATCCTGCCCTTCGGCGCCCTCCTGCACGCCTACGCCCTTTTGCAAAAAAACGGCGAATGGTTCAACGCCATACAAGGCTACGAAAACCCCAAACAAGCCCGCAACAACATCACTCAAGGCTTTCGCAGCGCCAAACTCAGCCCCTTTGTCTGCCGCATGAAAAACGCCCGCTACCGCTTCAACGAACAAGAACACCACTGCCAAAAACACAATCGCAAAGGTCATGCCCTGCACGGACTCATCTACGACCAAGACTTCCAAATCGGCGCACAATACGCAGACGACAACAGCGCATGGATTGAACTCCATCACCACTACCGGCAAAACGAAGAAGGCTACCCCTTCCGCTACCGCATCGACATCCGCTACACACTCAGCGCCGAAGGACTGGAAATCGCCAGCACCGTCAGCAACAGCGGAGCAGAAGCCATGCCCATCGCAGACGGCTGGCACCCCTACTTCCGCTTGGGCGGACAAGCCGACACATGGCAACTCTACATCAACAGCCAAGAACAACTGGAATTTGACCAAGACCTGCTGCCCACAGGCAAACACATCCCCGACCAACGCTTCAGCCGCGCCAGCCTCATCGGCGACACCATGCTGGATAACAGCTTCGTCTTACAAAACCACGACGGCGCCGCCTGCCATTTAGAAAACGCGCAATTCCGCCTCAGCCTCTACCCCGATGACAGCTACCCCTACCTGCAAATCTACATACCGCCGGAACGCCAATCCATCGCCTTGGAAAACCTCAGCGGCGCACCCGACTGCTTTAACAACGGCATGGGACTGTACATCCTCGCCCCGAACAGCCAAAAAACCTTCCGCACCCGCTATCAACTCAGCGAAAAATAAGCAAAAAGATTGCCGCACAATGCGGCAATCTTAATATCATCAGTACAATCCCTGATAAGCAGCTAAAAGCAAAGTAGGGTGGGCAACTTGTTGCCCACACGGTTTAATCCTTGAATCTGATATTATAGTCAAGGAATCCAAAAAAGGTTACACTAAAACTTATGGCATACTCAAAAGATTACAGACAAATGATATTAGACAAGCTGGCATCAGGTCATAGCTACAGAAAGCTTGTTGAAGAATATCGACTCAGCGCAACAACTATAGTCAAGGAATTCAAAAAGAGTTACAGTTTAAACACATCTCGCCTTACTCTCTGCGCTACCTGTTAGCAGCATTACTGTGCCACTTTTTAATTTCTTTGACTATATTCAACGTTGGAAAAAAAGGATACAACGCAAGAAGTACGAACGCAAACCGGCAAAAATGGATGATGAAGCTTTAATGGCTGACGTCCAAGCTTATCCTGATGACTATATGCTATGAACGGGCAAGACGCTTTAACTGTAGCGACAGAGCTATTGCCATAGCATTAAAACGTGTCGGCATTACTCGAAAAAAAAGACCTTAATTTATCCGAAAGCAGATAAACAACAGCGCCTATTATTTCTTAAGCAATTAGCGGCATTTGAAGCTGAAGGCAGAACACTCATTTTGATTTCCTTGACGATATCTATCGACTGAAACCATAAGAGAAATTGTCATATTCTTTTATGATTGCTAAGATGACAATATCCTCATAAATGCAAGGAGCCTGCATATGATTCACACAGAAATGACACAGGAATTAACACAACATCTTGAGCGCTATGTGCGCATCAATACGATTTCCGACTCGCACAGCGACACGACGCCAAGCACCGCCCGCCAATGGGATTTGCTCAGATTGCTGGAACAAGAAATGCAGGCTATGGGACTGAGCGAGATTAGCCTTGACGATAAAGGCTATTTATTTGCCACTCTGCCGGCGAATACCGACAAAGCGATTCCCGTTTTAGGGTTGCTGGCACATGTGGATACTTCGCCGGATTACAGCGGCGAAGCGGTCAAGCCGCAAATCATTCAGCATTATGACGGCGGCGATATTTTGCTTGCCGGCAGCGGCGAATATTTGTCGCCGCGCGATTATCCTGCTTTGCAGGCTTTGATCGGGCACCGCCTGATGACCACAGACGGCAGCACATTATTAGGTGCGGACGATAAGGCAGGCATTGCGATTATTCTCTGCGCAATGAAATATTTGCTTGCCCATCCTGAAATCGAACATGGCAAAATCCGCATCGGCTTTACGCCCGATGAAGAAATCGGGCGCGGACCGCATCATTTTGACGTACAAGCCTTCGGCGCGGATATCGCCTACACTTTGGACGGCAGCAGCTTAGGCGAATTGCAATATGAGAATTTCAATGCGGCAAAAGTGGCACTGACCTTTCACGGCTTGAATATCCACCCCGGTTCGGCAAAAGACAAAATGATTAACGGCTTTGAGCGTGCGGTGGAATTTCATCAGGCTTTGCCGCCGCATTTAAGACCTGAAAACAGCAGCGGTCGCGAAGGCTTTATTTTCCTGCACGATATTTCCGGCACTTTAGAAGCCGCGCATCTGCACTATTTATTGCGCGATTTCAGCGCAGAAGGCATGCAGGAGAAGAAAGCGGCTTTTCATCATACCTTCGCCGCTTTGCAGCAGAAATACGGCGAGGACTTCGCCAGCCTCAGCATTAGCGATCAATACCAAAATATGCATGAAAAAGTCTCTCAACATCCGAAATTGATTGAGATTGCCGAAGCCGCCATGAAGGATTTGGGCATCACGCCGCTACGCGAACCGATTCGCGGCGGCACAGACGGCGCACAACTGTCTTTCAAAGGTTTGCCGACGCCGAATTTATTTACCGGCGGCGCAAATTTTCACGGCCGCTTTGAATACGTTTCGATTGACGTGATGAACCTGTCCCTGAATGTTGTGCTCAACATCATTCAGCGTTTTGCCCATCAATAAATTAGGAGAAAACCATGTTTCCCATTCTATTAGGCGCAATTGCTATTTTTATTGTCGGTTATACGATTATCAAGGGCTACAATGCCAAAGGCGTATTATTTACCGCCGGCATCGCCTTATTGATTATCGGGGCTTTCAGCGGCAAAGCGCCGATGGATAAAGCCACAGGCATTTTCTTTCATGACATCAGCACCTATATTTACAATTTATTTTCCAGTCGCGGCGGCGGTTTGGGGCTGATAATCATGGTGCTCATCGGTTTTTCCGCCTACATGAGCCATGTGGGGGCAAACGGCGTGGTTATCCGCGTCTTATCCAAGCCCTTAAAGCATATCAAATCGCCTTATCTCTTATTGGTCGGCGGTTTTATCTTGGGTTCTTTCATGTCTTTTGCCATCAATTCCGCCACCGCCTTAGGCGTCTTTTTAATGGCAACCTTATTCCCGATTATGGTGCGCATGGGCATCAGCGTGCCTTCCGCCGCCGCGATTTGCGGCACCACAACCGTCGTTAATTTATCGCCCACTTCCGCCGATGTGGTCTTGGCGGCGGAAAAAGCCAATGCCGATTTAATCGCTTTTTCATTTAAAACCATTTTGCCGATGTCGATTATCGCCATTATTGTGGTAGCGATTGTGCATTTCTTCTGGCAACGCTATTGCGACCGCAAAGAAGGACTATTGGGCAATAGCGACAATATGGCCATGCAGGCGGCACAGGCAGGCATCGAAGAAACGCAAGCTCCTACGTTTTATTTCATTCTGCCCTTTATGCCGATTGTGTTAATTTTGTTTTTTAACGGCAAATTCAGCATCGGCGACTATACCCTGCCCGAAATGTCATTAGGCGCGATTGTGGTGCTGACAATTATTCTCACCGCCCTTATCGAATTTGTCCGCAGCTTTGATGCGAAAAAAACCTTTGAGGGATTGGAAGTTTGCTATCAAGGCATGAGCGAAGCATTTTCCGGTGTCGTCGTGCTCTTAGTCGCCGCCGGTATTTTTGCCCACAGCCTCAGCGTTATCGGCTTTACCAAAGCGCTCATCGATTTGGTCGGCAGATTCGGCGCGGCGGGACTAGTCATGATGATTGCTCTTGTGATTATTACCCTATTAGTCAGCGTCGCTGCCGGTTCGGGCAATGCCGCCTTCTTTGCCTTTGTGGAATTAGCACCGCAATTAGCCGCGCAATTAGGCATCAACCCCGCTTATCTGATTGCCCCTATGATGCAGGTATCCAATACGGGACGTTCCCTTTCTCCTGTCTCAGGCGTGATTGTGGCGGTCTCGGGTGCGGCAAAAATCTCGCCTTTGTTATTGGTTAAGCGTACCAGCGTGCCTTTATTGGCGGGAGTTTTGGTCATTATCCTCTATTCCATTTTGTTTATTCCGATGGAAGTGTGATAATTCATGCAGCACCGGCTTTTCCGGTGCTGTTTTTTTTACGATATACACCATGCAAGACACCGCTTCATTACCATTGATCTGCCTGCTCGGGCCTACCGCCGTCGGCAAAACCGCCTTTGCCTTTGCTTTGGTGGAACATTTCCCCGTACATTTGATTAGCGTGGATGCCGCGCAAATTTATCGCGGCATGAACATCGGCACGGCAAAGCCCGATGCTGCGACCTTGGCACGCTATCCCCATGCCTTAATCGACATTCTCGAGCCGGAAGACATCTATTCCGCCGCACAATTCTGCCGCGATGCCCAAACGCAAATCGCGCTTGCCCATCAGCAGGAGAAAATCCCCGTCTTAGTCGGCGGTACCATGCTGTATTTTCTAGCACTATTTGAAGGATTGGCGGATTTACCCGCCTCTACCGCCGACAGCCGTGCCGCCATCGAAGCGCAATTTGCCGCCGACAACGGCAAAACCTTATACGCCGACTTACAACAACGCGATCCACTTACCGCCGCACAAATCTCGCCTAATGACCGCCAACGCCTGATACGTTTTAGCGAATTAATGCTGCTCACCGGACAAACGCCGCAGCAATTATTTGCCGCCCAAGAAAAATCAGCACCCACTTGGCAAACCCTCGCCATCGGCTTTAATTGCGAACGCAGCCTGTTGCACGAACGCATCGCCCTGCGTTTGCAAGACATGTTGGCGCAAGGATTCATTGAAGAAGTCGCCGCCCTGCGCGAACGACCGCAATTAAGTGCAGAAAGCGTATCCATGCGCAGCGTGGGCTACCGCCAATTCTGGGCGCATTTAGCAGGCGAATGCAGCCAAGCGCAAGCCTTGGAAGCCGCGATTATCGCCACGCGTCAATTAGCCAAGCGGCAAATCACATGGATGAACAACCGCCTGCAAGCCGCTTTGCCCCTGCAAATCCACAATCCCCTGCAAAGCGGCTGCACAGCGGCGCTGTTAAAGCAGGTCGAGGCATTTTTAAGCCAGTAAAAGCAGGCATTCAATGCTACAATAAGCCGTTTTTTACAAGACTTTGTCCAAAATTTAGGAAATACCATGAGTTTTAGAAGCCAATATGCCAGTGAAGTCACTGAAGCCCTTGACGGGCAAACCGTCCGCGTTGCGGGCTGGGTACACCGCCGCCGCGATCATGGCGGCGTGATTTTCATCGACCTGCGCGACCGCAGCGGACTGGTGCAAATCGTCATCGACCCCGACACCGAAGAAGCCTTCGCCAAAGCCGAGCAAGTGCGCAACGAATTCTGCTTATCAATTGAAGGCCGTGTGCGTCTGCGTCCGGCAGGCACGGAAAACCCCGACATGCCCAGCGGTAAAATCGAAATTCTCGGCAAAGTGCTGGACGTCCTCTCCGAATCGCCCACCCCGCCTTTCCAATTAGACGACATGAGCGAAATCTCGGAAGAAGTGCGCCTGAAAAACCGCACCATCGATTTGCGCCGTCCGCAAATGCAGAAAAACCTCATTCTGCGCAGCAAAGTCGCCTCCTCTCTGCGCCGCTATTTAGACGACAAAGGCTTTTTAGACATCGAAACCCCGATGCTGACCAAAGCCACCCCAGAAGGCGCACGCGACTACCTCGTACCCTCGCGCACCCATCCGGGCAAATTCTTCGCTCTGCCGCAATCGCCGCAACTCTTCAAACAAATGCTGATGATGAGCGGTTTCGACCGCTACTACCAAATCGTGCGCTGCTTCCGCGACGAAGACCTGCGCGCCGACCGCCAGCCGGAATTTACCCAGTTGGATATCGAAACCTCCTTCCTAAACGAAGAAGACATCATGCAGCTGATGGAAAACATGATTCGCCAAGTCTTCCAAGAACATTTGGGCGTTGAATTGCAAAACCCCTTCCCGCGAATGACCTATGCCGAAGCCATGCGCCGCTTCGCCTCCGACAAACCCGATATGCGCATCCCCTTAGAACTGGTGGACATTGACGATTTGGTTAAAGACAGCCAATTCAAAGTCTTTGCCAGCGTCGCCAAACAAGGCAACGGACGCGTGGTCGCCTTGAAAATCCCCAAAGGCGCAGAACTCACGCGCAAAGCCATCGACGACTACACCGCCTTTGTCGGACGTTACGGCGCCAAAGGTTTGGCATACATCAAAGTCAACGACCTCAGCAATGTAGAAGGACTGCAAAGCCCCATCGTCAAATTCCTGACCAAAGAAGGCGGCAAAGAAGGCGAAATCGCCTTTGAAATCCTGCAAAGAGTCGGCGCACAAAACGGCGATTTAGTCTTCTTCGGCGCGGATAAAACCAGTATCGTCAACGATGCCATGGGTGCTTTGCGCATTCAAATCGGCAAAGATTTAGACATGCTGACCTGCGAATGGGCACCGCTATGGGTAGTGGACTTCCCGATGTTTGAATTCGATGAAAAAGACGGGCGCTGGTATTCCGTGCATCACCCCTTCACCGCACCCAAAACCGATGATTTATCCGAACTCGACAACAACCCGGGCGGTGTACTCTCGCGTGCCTACGACATGGTCTTAAACGGTACGGAATTAGGCGGCGGCTCTATCCGTATCCACCGCGCCGACGTCCAAGAACGCGTATTGAAAAGCCTCGGCATCGACAAAGAAGAAGCCCAAGAAAAATTCGGCTTCCTCCTCAATGCCCTGAAATACGGCGCACCGCCGCACGGCGGACTGGCATTCGGGCTTGACCGTCTGATTATGCTCATGACCGGTGCAAAATCCATTCGCGACGTGATGGCATTCCCGAAAACGCAAACCGCTTGGTGTCCGCTGACCGAAGCCCCTTCCGAAGCCGGCGATGCGCAATTAAAAGAACTGCACATCCGCAAACGCGAAAAACCGACAACGCAATCCTAAACCTCAAAAGCGCTTCTTTTTGAAGCGCTTTTTTAATATTATAAAAAACTATAGTATAATTAATGAATATTTATTGCATACATGAAGATAGAGAGATTTATCATATTCGAAAACAATCTATTTTACAGCAATGCGCTGCACTTACAGATAATTATCAATTAATTTGGATAACAGATTTTCCTGTCGATTTTTTTACGGATAGTCAAAATGCACAATCCCCCTATGTACGCTATGATTTTCAGCAGTCAATTGGCGCAAAATCCTGTTTTTATAAACACTACGCAGCTTTTAAACAAATCGCAACTAGCGGTCAAGCAGGATTAGTAATTGAAGATGATGCTATTTTTTCTAAAAATCTACTTATTAAATCTCAGCACTTACTAAATTATTTTTCTGATAATGAAGCATTTTATATTAATATAGAATTTAGGGCAAAGGGACATTTTAGGTGCTAAAAAGTTTGAAAAGCCTTATTCTGTAAGGCTTTTAGCGAGGTCAAAAGCTTTGAACACAAAAAATGCTTTTTCTGTGGCTCAAAACAGGTCA
>NZ_JBXGGR010000079.1:0-21544 GCF_056855035.1 Suttonella sp. | reverse complement strand
GGGACTATATAGAACTAAATAGGATAGATTAAAATTAGGTAAGACAATGTTTTTTAGATGAAAACCTCGCCATTATCCAGAAAAAATCTAATAGCAAAAATATGTTATAGAACTTGACTTCTAACTTTATACTTTCTAAATTAGGAGTTCAAATGCTTAGTTCTGAAATGCTTGAAGCAAGTAATGAATTACATCAGCTGAAAGATAAAATCGCCATACTTGATTCATTCACAGGTCAGAATAGCAGCAAGCTATATTTTGGTACGGTTGCTGAAGCACGCGGCATTATCGATATTGTCAAAAACAGCTATGCTGATCTTAGCCACAAAGTCTATGAAGGTTTGCTGTTTCAAACGCGTTTAAAACCTTATTTGAATGAATTGTCATTCAAATTTGAAAATAGTGAATTTGTGTTGGATTATGCGGCTGTTGAAACGCGATTTAAGCAGGTTTTTGCTGAAAATCCGCAAAAGGCTTTTATTGATTTAGGCGAATTGTTAGCTTTTGCCAATATAAAAGATTGGCATCAGGGTATGGCTTTGTTATCTGATTTTGCTCATCAAGGTAAAGAGGACGGGCAATTACAAGATTGGCTGGCGATGTTAGGGGAAAAAACGATTAGCATGCTGTCTGAACAAAATGGCGATGAGATGAGTAATATTTTACGAGCGGTGGGCTTGCTGGGGCGCGATGTGTTAAATGGCAACGGAGGCGATGATCATTTAATTATCGGTAGCGCAACGGCGGTAGTAGATGGCGGTTCCGGTTCGGATCTGTATGAGTTTTATCAGGGCTTCGGTATGACTACTGTTCACAATCACGATACATCAGATAATCGCTTTGATGTGATTCGTTTGCATGGTGTGAGCAAAGATGCCGTTTCTTATACGCGCGAAGGTGATGATTTGATTATTCGTGTGGCAGGTGAAACCAACAGCATTACCGTAGTGAAGATGTTTGCCGGCGATGTGTTAAGCCGTCATATTGATGCGATTGAATATGAGGGCGGTCAAATCACTTTGGCAGAAATTAAAGAAACATTATTGCGTGGAACTGATGGTAATGATGTCTTACTTGGCTATGGCGATGATGATACGGTTTACGCCGGTGCAGGAGATGATCGTATTCGAACTTTTGCCGGAAACGATATCATCTATGCCGGTGCGGGCAATGATGATATTGATGCAGGTAATGGTAATGACATCATTTATTTGGAAACAGGTAATAATCGTGCTTATGGCGGTGATGATGACGATGTTATTCATTCAGGCAGCGGTAATGATCATTTAGAGGGCGGTATTGGCTCGGATACTTATGTTTTCGCCAAACAATTTGCTCAAGATGTGGTTTTGAATTTTAATCCGCGACAGCAAGATAACGATATTTTGAAATTCACTCATGCCAAATTAAATGATGTTCGGATTTATCGTCATGAAAGCGATTTATTAATTGCGCAAAACGATGGACAACAAGTTAGTGTACAAAACTTCTTTGATCAAGACGGCAAAGGCGATTATACCGTTCAAGAGCTTCAGTTTGCCGATGGCAAATCACTAAATACCGAACAATTGCGCCAATGGGTAATTAATCCCACTCGTGGCGATGACACGATTTATGCCTATGCAGAGGGCGGTAAACTCTATGGTGGCAATGGCAATGATACTTTAATCGGCAATCAAGGCAGCGATTACTTGGCGGGCGGAAACGGCAATGATACGCTGATGGGCGGTAAAGGCGATGATAGATTAGAAGGCGGCATAGGCAACGATACTTATCTGTTTAATCTAGGCGATGGGAACGACCGCATTTATGATAGCTTTGGCAATGATGTTTTAAAATTGGGAAAAGATATTGCCAAACAAGATTTGTGGTTTACGCGTGTAGGGCGTGATTTATCTATTCAGATATTGGGCGAAAACGACAGCATTACGGTGGAGGATTGGTTTAATTTCATTCCGCGTCAGATTGAAAGTATTCAAACCCATGATGGTGCGCAGATTCATGTAGCGGCTGTGAATCAGTTAGTTCAAGCAATCGCAGCTTTTGCTCCCAATCAAGAGAATAGCTTGAGTACGCCCGAGCAGATGAGAGAATATTCAAAACAGCTTTTAGCCGGTCATCAATTTTGGCAGCATCAAGATACAACAGCGGCATTTGTGATTTAGTCCTAAAAATAAGCATAGCTTAATTAACAATATGCCCTCTGAAAGAGTTTCAGGGGGCATTCATTATGCAATCTATAGTCGAATACTTGAAAAAATACTATGTCGCTAGCTCGCCGCTTTATCTTGCTTTTCTATTTTTTTGAAGAACTTTGAACTGCTTGCTAGCGTTTTTCCGCTTTGAGGACGCGGTTGCTGAGGCTGTTGACGACTTGTTCGAGGCTGAGTTCGCCGATGAGCAGGCGGTGGACGTGTTCGACAATCGGCATATGGATTTGGTGGCGGCTGGCTAATGCCCATGTGTCGTGCGCTGCGCCTTCGCCTTCGACGACTTGTCCGATTTCGGCTTTGGCTTGTGCGGCGCTTTTGCCTTGTCCTAGGGCGAGTCCGAAGCGGCGGTTGCGCGATTGGTCGTCGGTGGCGGTTAGGACGAGGTCGCCGAGTCCCGCCAGTCCTGCCAATGTTTGGGCTTGCGCGCCTAAATGGGCGGCGAGGCGGGTGATTTCATGCAGTCCGCGCGTGATGAGGGCGGCTCTTGTGTTCGCGCCGCCGCCGATGCCGTCGGCAATACCGGTGGCGATGGCGATAACGTTTTTGACGGCACCGCCGATTTGCGCACCGATGAGATCGTTATCGGTGTAGCAGAGGAAGTTGCTGCCGTGGAAGGGGCGGGCGAAGGCTTGGGCATCATGCGGTTCGGGCGCAGAGATGGTAACGGCAGTGGCTTTGCCGGCGGCGACTTCTTTGGCAAAGCTCGGGCCGGCAAGCATCGCGTGCGGATGGGATTTGCCTAGGATGTCGTTGAAGACTTCCGAGAGCAGGCGTCCTGTGCCGTGTTCAAAGCCTTTAATCGCCCATAGGATTGGTGTCTTGATATGCAGCTGCTGCAATTGTTTGAGCAGGGGCGCGAAATGTTGGCTGGGTACGACGAGTAGGATGCTTTCGGCCTGATGCAGACTGGCGGCAAGGTCTGCATTAGGGTTCAGGTTCGGCGGAAAGGGGATGTCAGGCAGGTAACGGCGGTTTTGTCCGTTTGCTTGCAGTTGTGCGATGTGTTCGCTGCGGTGTCCCCAGAGTTGGACTTGGTGTCCGTTATTGGCAAGGCGCAATGCTAATGCTGTTCCCCAGCTGCCTGCGCCTAAGACGGCGATGCGGCTCATGGTTTTGCTCCTATGGTCTTTCAATGCGGTTTGAAAAGCAAAAAGCCTGCATCAGCAGGCTTTTTCTGTGGCGGATTAGGCTTCGCCGCTTTGTGCGCCTTGCTCTTGCATGGCAGCTTGTTGCAGGTTTTGTTGATAGATGACTTCAAAATTAATCGGCTGAATATACAGCGATGGGAAGCCGGCACGCACGATAGCGCTGCTGATGACTTCGCGCGCATAAGGGAAGAGGGTGGTGGTGCAATAGACGTTGAGCGCGTGGCTGAGTTGCTCGGGCGTCAGTCCTTTGATTTCAAAGATGCCGTTTTGCGCGACTTCAATCAAGTAGATGGTTTTTTCGTCGCCTTGGTTTTTTGCCGTTACCGTTAAGCGGACTTTGACCGCAAAATAGTCTTCTTCGGCAAGGGCTTTGATGTCGTGATTGACGCCCAGCGTAATTTCCGGGTTGAGGTTTTCATTAAAGATTTCGGGTGCGTGCGGCACTTCAATCGATAAATCGCTGACGTAGATTTTGCGTAAATCAAGGGTGACAGGTTGATTGTTTTCTTCGCTCATAGCGTTTCCTTATTTAATTACAGTGAATGAAAAATATATTGCGATTGTACCTTATAAAAAGACAAACAGCAGTATAGAGCCTAAAAATAAACGGTAAATTACATGCGGCCACATGCCGATGGTATTCAAAAAGCGTAAAAAGAGGCTGATGCAGAGATAGGCGGAGGCAAAGGCGGTGCAGTAGGAAAGTAAAATGACTTGCCAGCTGAAGTGGCTATCAGATTGCAGGAGTTTGAGTAGTCCATATGCACCTGCGGCAGCGGAAATGGGAATGGAGAGCAGGAAGGAGAAGCGGGCAGCGGCTTCGCGGCTAAAGCCCATCGCTAGTCCTGCGGTAATGGTAATGCCCGATCGCGATGTGCCGGGGATGAGGGCGATGGCTTGCGCCAGTCCGTAGAATAGGGCTTGGGTCATTGTGGTTTGCGTTAATGTGCGGATTTTTTTGCCGTAATAATCGGCTAAGCCGAGCAGGATGCCGAAGCCGATGGTGGTACAGGCAATCAGAATGGGGCTGTGCAACAGGGTATCGACATGGTCTTTCACCACAAAGCCGACCAGCAGAGCGGGAAATGTGGCGATGATGAGTTGGTTGCCAAGTTTGGCATATTGCTCGGGGTCGGGAGCTTTATGGGCGCGGAATTGCTGGCACCAATGGTAGAAAATCTGAATTAAATCGCGGCGGAAATATAAGAGAACGGCGCTTAAGGTGCCTAAGCCCGTGAAAGCATCAAAGGCAACGCCGGCTTCCGACCAGTTGAGCAGGTCGCGGGTGATGACCAAATGACCAGAGCTAGAAATGGGCAGAAATTCAGTCAGTCCTTGAATAAGAGACAGCACAAAGGCTTGCCATAAATCCATGTGTTTTCCTTGAGAGAAGTAATAAAGCGCGTTATTGTACGCATTTTCTATTTTTTGAGCGAGGATTGAGCATGAATTGGCAGGAGAAAATTGCCGCGCATCAGGCGGTGTTTGCGCAATTGGGTGAGCAAGAAGCGACGGTGGAAGCGATGGGCGCGATTATCGTGCGGAGTTTGCAGTCGGGCGGGCGGATTTTCATAGCAGGCAACGGCGGTTCCGCCGCCGATGCCCAGCATTTTGCCGCGGAATTAACCGGTCGATTTGTTACCGAACGCCGCCCTTTGGCAGGCATTGCTTTGACCACCGATACTTCCGCCTTAACCGCCATTGCCAATGATTACGGCTATGATGAAGTCTTTGCTCGCCAATTGGCAGGACTGGCGCAGGCGGGAGATGTGTTTGTGGGGATTTCCACTTCGGGCAATTCGCCTAATGTGCTGAAAGCCTTAGTGGTAGCGCAGGAAAAAGGCGTGCATACACTGGGCTTAAGTGGTCGGGACGGCGGCAAGATGGCGACGCTGTGCGAGCATTGTTTGGTCGTGCCGAGCCAGATTACCGCGCATATTCAAGAGGCGCATATTTTTGCGATTCATCATTTATGCGCTTTGGTAGATCAGGCTTTTCCGGTTTTTGCATCAGAGTCATAAATGTCTGTATTGGCAGAGGAAGGCGGGCGCATGAGATGGCAATTATTTGTGCGCCCCAATTGTTTTTTATGCGCGCAGGCTGCGCAATTATTGGCAGAAGCGGGTATTGCCGCGCAGCGGCTTGATGTGGACAGCAATTCGCAGTGGCAGGCAGAATACGGCACGTTAGTACCGGTCTTATATGACAGCGAAGAGCACAGAGAGTTGATTTATCCCTTTGATGTTGAGGAGTTGCGGCGCTTTGTCGGCTTGCCGTCGCATTAAGGCTAAGCTTTTTGATAGCCGATTCATAGTACAAAACTTTGCGTTATTTTTAATCGGCTATCAAGGAATAGGCGTTTATTGTCCGTAATAGGCGTTTTTACCGTGTTTGCGCAGATAATGTTTATCCAGCAGGCTTTGCTGCATCGCGTCCAATTGCGGATTGACTTGTAAAGAAAAGAGATTCATATAGGCGATTTCTTCCAGTACCACCGCATTATGCACCGCATTATCGGCATCTTTGCCCCAAGCGAAAGGCCCGTGGGAAGCGACTAATACCGCCGGCACCTGCATCGGGTCAATACCGCGTTCGCGGAAGGTTTCCACAATCACTTTGCCGGTTTCCAATTCATATTCGCCCTCGATTTCCGCATCTTTCATTAAGCGCGTGCAAGGGATGCTGCCGTAAAAATAATCGCCGTGCGTGGTGCCGAAGGCGTCTAAATCGCGTTGCGCCTGCGCCCAAACGGTTGCATGACGCGAATGGGTATGCACAATACCGCCGATGTGTTCGAATTGGCGGTAAAGTTCCAAATGGGTCGGTGTGTCCGAAGAGGGCTTTTTATTGCCTTCCACCACTTTGCCGCTTGCCAAATCGACCACGACCATGTCTCCAGCCGTCATAACGTCGTATTCCACGCCCGAGGGCTTAATGACGATGACGCCGTGTTCGCGATCCACCGCGCTTACGTTTCCCCATGTAAAGGTGACTAAATGGTGTTTGGGTAAGGCCAAATTGGCCGCCAAGACTTCTTCTTTCAATTGTTCTAGCATGTCATGCCTCCTTCTTGCATTTTTGTTTCAATCCAACGCCGCGCTTCAATGATTTCCGCGACCGGCTCTTCGGCTTTTTCCGTCCACATTTCAATCAGGAAGGCGCCGCGATAATTCAGTTTTTCCAAGGTCTTAAAGACATGGACGAAATCCACGCAGCCTTCGCCGAAAGGCACGTCGCGGAATTGTCCTGCACAGGTATCGCTTACTTTAAAAGTGTCTTTCAAATGAATGGCGGAAATCTTGTCGATACCGAGGGCTAGCTCGCCAGCGACATCATCATTCCAAGCCGATAAATTGCCCACATCGGGATAGACCGTAAACCACGGCGAGCGGATTTTTTCTTCCCAAGCCTTCCAGCGCGTAATCGAACTCATGAATTTCGTATCCATGATTTCCACCGCCAGCGTGATTTGCATGGACGCCGCGCGTTCTACCGCCCATTGCAAGCCTTCTTCAAAACGCGCAATCGTGCCCGCATCTTGTTCTTCATAATAAACGTCATAGCCCGCCAATTGGATGGTGCGGATGCCGACATCACTTGCCAACTGCAAAGCCTTTTCCATGATTTCATAGGCTTTTTGCCGCGTTTGCTCGTCGTGGCTGCCGAAAGGAAAACGGCGGTGTCCCGATAAACACATCGACGGCACGGTAATGCCCGTTTCGATAATCGTGCGCACTAAATCCAAACGCTGCGCTTTTGTCCAATCCAAGCGCGCCAGACGTTCGTCGGTTTCATCAACGGACATTTCTACGAAATCAAAGTCGCAGGCTTTTGCTAGTGACAGTCTGTCTTGCCAAGTCAAATGTTTAGGCAGGGCTTTTTCATAAATACCCAATTTATGTTTGCGCATTTCCTCTCCAGGTCAATATTTCAAAGGATCGTCAAGTATTCTTATATAAGATTGTTCGGAATCTGAGCCAAACAGGCATGAGCAGCCTGTTTGGCTTAAAGTGTTTAAGCGGATGTTTCGCTATTGCTTTTTTCCGGCACTAAACGGTGATAAGCCACCAAACCGCCGATAATGGCAAAGATGACAAGGCTAATCAGCACCGCACCCACGCCTGCGAGTTTGCCCATCAAAATGCCCACCACACCGAAATCGGTATCGGAGAAAGTAGTGGCGGCAAAGCCTAAATCGCCTAAGACCGGCAATAGGAAAACGGGCAAGAAGCTAATCAAAACGCCGTGTACGAAAGCGCCGACAATCGCCCCGCGCCGTCCGCCGGTGGCATTACCGAAGACGCCTGCGGTCGCACCGCAGAAGAAATGCGGCACCACGCCCGGCAGAATCAATACCCAATTGAGCATGCCCAGCATTGCCAAGCCGACTAAACCGCCGACAAAACTAGATAAAAAGCCGATTAAAACGGCATTAGGCGCATAGGGGAAGACAATCGGGCAATCCAAGGCGGGCTTGGCATTAGGCACCAACCGCTCGGAAAAACCGGTAAAGGCGGGGACGATTTCCGCCAAAATCAGGCGCACACCTTGCAAAATGATAAATACCCCTGCGGCAAAAGTAATCGCTTGGATAATGGCGAAGACTAAGAAATTCTTGCCGGCGCTTAATTGCGTTTGTACGAATTCAGGACCTGCGGCAATCACCAAAATCAGATAAATAATCGCCATCGTGATGGAAATCGAGACCGAACTGTCGCGCAAAAAACTCAAATTCTTCGGCAAATTCAATTCTTCGGTCGATTTCGAGCCTTTGCCGATCCATTGACCGATAGCGCCCGCCAGCACATAGCCTGCCGTGCCGAAATGTCCGAAGCCGACATCGTCGCTGCCGGTAATTTTGCGCATATATTTTTGCGCAATGGCAGGGAAAAACGCCATGACAAAGCCCAGCCACAGCGAGCCGACCAAGACCAGCATAAAGCTTTTCAAGCCCGCCACGCTTAAAATCACGGCAATCATGCACGCCATATAGAAGGTATGATGACCGGTTAAAAAGATGTATCGCAAACGCGTAAAGCGCGCGATTAAGATATTCGCCACCATGCCGAAAGCCATAATCAAAGCGGTCGCCGTGCCGAAGGATTTCAATGCCATCGACACCACCGCTTCGTTGTTAGGAACAATCCCTTGCACGCCGAAGCTGCCCTGCATAATCGCGCCCATCGGGCTCAAAGAGCTGACCACCAAGCCCGCGCCCCCGCTTAAGACGAGAAAGCCTAAAATCGTTTTTGTGGTTCCGCGCACCATATCGGCGGCGGATTTTTTCTGCGCGATTAAGCCTACTAAGGCGACCAAACCGACCAATACGGAAGGTTCGCTGAGAATATCGATAATAAATTTCAGCATGGCTACGCCCCTTGGACAGAGAAATAGGCTTTGAGTTTTTCTTCGTATTCCGCTGCGCTGACGAGATTTTTCATCTTAATGGTTTTTTGCGGATCTAAGCTGCTGCTGCCGGCAATATCCTCGCCCATCACGAACAGATCGGCATCATCATTGCCGGTCACCGATAAATCCGAATGTCCGACTTCCGCTTCAATTCCCAGATTTTTCAATGCCTTTTTTAAATTCATTTCCATTAAAAAACTACTGCCCAGACCATGGGCGCATACTGCTAAGATTTTCATCCTACTTCTCCATGTATGCGGCATTGCCGCGTTAAACAAAAAGCCTCGAATTGACCTGCAATTCAAGGCTTCATTTTAAAACGATTTGCGGCGGCGTTTGGCAAAAGACGGTACTTTGCGTTTAGGCTGCGCGGCAGGCGGCGTCGGCTTGGCGTGATTATCGCTTTGCGGCGGTGAGAAATCCGGTTTGCGTGCCAATAATTGCGCGTCAAAGCCCGCCAATTCTTCCAATGCCGCCTGATAAACACGGCGTTTAAAATGCACTACTTCCAAGGCAGGGCGCCAAAAATCCACCCATTGCCACTGCTCGAATTCCGGCGAGTCGTTCACATTCAAATTCACCATGCTTTCCGCGGCTTTCAAACGCAGCAAAAACCATTTCTGCTTTTGCCCGATACATTGCACCATGCCTTGCCGGCGACGGCGGCGAAAACGCAAAGGCAGACGATATGCCAGCCAAGATTTTGTTTGCGCAAGCAATTCTACATGCTCGGGCAATAAGCCCGTTTCTTCGTTTAACTCGCGATACATCGCTTGTTCGGCAGATTCGCCGGCGACCATGCCGCCTTGAGGAAATTGCCAAGCATTTTGCCCGACACGCCGCGCCCAAAACACTTCGTTGCGCGCATTGATGATCACAATGCCGACGTTGTAACGAAAGCCCTGCGCATCAAAAACATTGTCATCATTATTTTGTATATTCATGCGTGTATTGTTCCATAAGCCCGGCAAACTGACAATTTTTTGTTTTCGCTTTCTTTTTTTCTGCTTTATTATCAATCATGCAGTTTTATATCCGGCGATTTCATGGCGGAGAAGCGAGGCCTTGGAAGCAGGAAATCGCTGTCTTCCCATCCGCTGAAGTTCTGCCGCATTGTTTTATAGTCGGAGAAGTGTAAAAGTAGTACAAGGCGGCGAGCCGCAGGCAGTACAAGAGCGTACGGCAAGGCGAGCCAACACCGTAATCCTTTTTCAATTCTTTTCTTTGACTATAGTGTTTTCGGATTATTGTCCGCGCATAAAGAGTGCGCCGAGTTGTTCTTCGCTGAGTTGCGTCCATGTGGGGCGACCGTGATTGCATTGTCCTGCGGCGGGGGTGTTTTCGATGTCGCGTAGGACTTGGTTCATTTCCGAGAGCGAGAGTTTGTGATGAGCGCGGATGGCGCGGTGGCAGCTCATGGTGGAAAGAATTTGATCTTGCAGACGTTCTATGGCGCGGCTGTGCGGATATTCCGCCAGTTCATTAAGCACGTCTGCGAGAATGGCGGCATTATCGGCTTTTTTTAGAAGTTCCGGCACGCTGTCAATTAGCAGTTCTCCGCCTTCAATTCGCCATTGGTAGCCGAGCGCGGCTAGCCATTCGGCATGTTCGGCGAGCAGGTCTTCTTGCATCGGGTTAATTGCAAGCGTCTGCGGTACAAGCAGTTTTTGTGCATTGCCTTGGCTTTTTTGTCGGAGTTGGGATTTGAATTTTTCATAGATGATGCGTTCATGCGCGGCGTGCATGTCCACAATGACTAAACCTTGCCGATTTTCCGCCACAATAAAGATGCCGTGGATTTGCCCTAGGGCGAAGCCCAGAGGGTAGTCGCCCGCTTCTTCTTGGGGCGGTGTTTCTATTTGCGCCGCTGTTTTGGGACTTGCCCATTGGTAGTAGCTTTTCGTTTCTTGCAAGCTGGGGCGGCTAGGGCGCGGCGAGTCCTGATGGTAGTCGCTGCTTTTTTGCCATGCAAGGCTTTGCGGACGCATGCTTGGCGGCGGAGGAGTCGCAGGGCTGCTTGGTTTTGTCTCTTCTTGGGCGGCAGGAATGATGCTGATGTGCTGCGGGCGCACGGCGCGCAGGCTGTGATGCAGGGTGCTGAAGATGAAGTCGTGCGTGAGCGCGGCTTCACGGAAGCGTACTTCGTATTTCTGCGGATGCGCGTTTACGTCTACAAGCTCGGGGTCGATGTCCAAATACAAGACGAAGATAGGCTGGCGACCGTGGTAGAGCATGTCTTGATAGGCTTGCTTGATGGCATGCACGGTGATTTTGTCGCGCACCATACGCCCGTTAACGAAGAAAAATTGTTTGTCGCTGTTATTGCTGTGGTAGGTGGGCAGTCCGACCCAGCCATGCAGGCGCATGCTGCTTTTTTGATTATCGATTGCTACGGCTTGTTGCAAAAATTCGTCGCCGAGTACGGAATTTAAGCGTTCGGCGGGCGTGCTGCCGCCGTAGTCGGCGATTTTTTTGCCGCTGTCGTGTAAGGTAAGGCGGATATTTTGCTGCGAGAGGGCGATGCGCGCCAGCAGTTGCATGATGTGCTGGCGTTCGGTGCGTTCGCTTTTGAGGAATTTTTTCCGCGCCGGGGTGTTGTAGAACAAATCGCGAACTTCGATCGTCGTGCCGACAGGATGGGCGGCGGCGCCGATGTCCATGCTGAGATGCGGCGCGATTTTCGCGCCGTGTTCGGCCTGATGATGGCGGCTGCTTAGGGTGGTTTTCGAGACGGAGGCAATGCTGGGCAGGGCTTCGCCGCGAAATCCCAAGGTCAGGACGCGTTCAAGGTCTTCAAAGCTGCGGATCTTACTGGTGGCATGGGTGGAGAAGGCGAGCGCGAGGTCTTCGGCATGAATGCCGCTGCCGTCGTCGCGGACGCGAATCAGTTTGCTGCCCGCTTCTTCGATGTCGATGTGAATATGCTGCGCGCCGGCGTCAATTGCGTTTTCGACTAATTCTTTGACGACCGAGGCGGGGCGTTCGATGACTTCCCCTGCCGCGATTTGGTTAATCAGGGCAGGGGAGAGTTGTCGGATTCGAGGCATTAACGCGCCGCGTTGACGGTTTCCAGCAAGGCTTGCGCTTGGGCGGCGTTGGCGCTGCTGCCGTCAGGGTTTTGCACGATTGCCACCGCCACATTGCCTTGATCGGCTAGGCGGACAAGGTATTGCGGCTGCTGTTGAGCGGGGTCGTCTTTGGAGCCCCAGAGGCGGGCAAAAAAGCTTCGCTCGACTTCTGCTGTCGGCGGGCTGTAGCGGACGCGGTAAGTGCCGGTTTCGTATTGCGCGTTTTCAATCGCAAAACTGGCGCGGTCAAGCGCAATGCCGAGTACGCGCCAGCTTTGGGCATAGTTGCCGTAAATGGCGAGCGCCGGCTGTCCGTCGGCAAGCTGCATCAATTGAGTATGCCCGATGCTACTGGTCGCAGGAGCGGCACCGGATTGGGTTTGCGCGATGCCAGCATTTTTCTCTAACTCGGCTGAGATAAAGAGGGCGATACGGCGCGTCATTTCCAATTGCAATTCAGGGTTGATGGTGTCGGAAAGTTGCCATGTGAAGCCTGCCGGCTCGCTCGCCAGTCCGTAGTCACGCGCGGCGACTAATTCCGATTGGGTGTAAATCAGGGCGATATCCGTGCCGCCTTGTGCATTGCGGCTAAAGCGAAGGCGGTAGCGGTCGCGTTGGTCGGAATCGCTTAAGAAGCCGAGCAAATTATTTAAGAAACCGCCGATGCCGGCACTGGGTTTGCTAGAAGCGTTTTCCAGCCAATCGGTTTCCATAATGCCGATTTGCGGATTGTCGGTAGCTAGGCGCACGCCGTTGTTCTGCCAGTAGCGTTTGACGATTTGCCATGCGCTCGAAGGGTCGGCGGCGGTGCTAATATAGGGCAGGGCACCGGCGGATTCGATGACTTGCACATTGTATAAGGTCGGCAAGACTTCAATGTAGCCGCGGGTATTGCGTTGCACGCGCGCTTGCTCGTAATCGCGGTAGGAAGCGACCGGTGCAGGACTCATGTCGGAAATGCCTGCTTGGCTATCCAAACTGGCATTGCTGAGATTGGGCGGCACTTCGATTTTGCGCCCGATATTGCTTTGGCGGTAATCCGGCGCGCGGTCAGGCAGATTGTCTAGGATAGAACCTGTGGAGCAGGCGGCGAGTACGATTGCGGAACTTGTAAGTAACAGTTTGTTTTTCATCTGAATTCCTTTTCGGTTGAAACTCCGCCATTTATGGCGATAGAATTTTATTGGGAGCGGTAGTAAGCGTTTCCAATTCAGGGCTGTGTCGTGTCCTGTGCGTTGAAACATAAATATCCTTTGCTTTGCTAATCTGCGCGGAACGAAAACGATGCGCAGATTAGCATATTGCTTTTGTCGGCGGTAGTCTTAGATTAAGCCCGCTTGACGCAGGGCGGCTTCCATTGGCGCTTGATGGGTTTCGGCAAAGGGGACGAGGGGCAGGCGGATGCCGCCTTGGATTTTGTCCATGCGCTGCATTGCCCATTTGGCGGGGATGGGATTGGCTTCGACAAAAAGCTGCGTATGCAGGGCGGCAAGGCTGTCGTTGATGGCATTTGCCGCTTGCGCCTCACCTTTGAGGGCATGGCGCATCATGGCGGACATTTGCGCGGGAGCAAGGTTGGCGGTAACGGAAATCACGCCGTCAATCAGCCCTTCGTTTGCCGCTTCGCAGCAGATGCCGTCTTCGCCTGAGAAAATTTTAAAATCGCCGCCGCGCGGGAAGAGCGGCAGCAGTTCACGCAGACGCGTCAAGGGCGTGGCTTCTTTAATGCCGACGATGTTTTTGATTTTTGCCAGTGCGGCGGTGGTTTCGGGCAGTAAATCACAGCCGGTGCGGCCGGGGACGTTGTATAAAATAACCGGTAGCGGCACGGCATGGGCGACTTGCTCGAAATGGGTATAGAGTCCGCGTTGCGGCGGTTTGTTGTAATAGGGGGTAACTTGCAAAGTGGCGTCGCAGCCGCCGTGGTAGGCGGAGAATGTCAGCTCGATGGCTTCGCGCGTGGCATTGCCGCCTGCGCCTGCAATGACGGGAACGCGTTTTTTAACCATTTCTACGGTAAAGCGAATCACGGCTTTGTGTTCGTCAAAATTCAGCGTGGCGGACTCGCCGGTCGTGCCGACCGAGACAATGGCATCGGTGCCGCTTTGGATATGCCATTCAATCAATTGCTCGAGACTATCCCAATCTACTGCGCCGTCTGTGTGCATCGGCGTGACCAATGCCACCATAGAACCTGAAAACATAGAGAATTCCTATTGCAATAAAAAAACGCATGGTATGCGTTTTATGCCTTGAAAATCAAGGGGTATAAAATATGTTTTCGGCGAATGTGCACAAATGCTAGAAATGACGATAAGTTTATACGATAGGATATGAAATTCGTTACAATCACGCCTTTATTTAGTGAAGAGAGGACGAACATGAATCTAAAAACCCTAAGCGCTGCTTTGCTGCTGGCCAGCGACAGCGGTTTTGCCGCCAATGAGATTCTCAGCAATGCCGCAGATCGCCAGAGTTTGGCGGTGGCGATTTATAACGACGGACTGGCGCTGATTCGCGAAAGTCGCCAATTGAATCTGGCGGAAGGCGAGAATCAAATTGCTTTGCGCGACGTGTCCGGCATGATCATGAGCGAGACCGTGTCTTTGAAAGCGGGCGATGCCGACGTGCAATTGCTCGAGCAAAATTTTGACTATGATTTATTAAGCGAGGCTTCTCTGTTAGACAAATACGTCGGCAAAGAAGTGAACGTCATCAGCCGTAGGGCAAACGGCGAGGAAAGCAGCGAAAAAGCGACCTTGCTGGCATATAACGACGGCAGCATTGTGCTGCAATACGCCGACCGCATTGAAACGGGCTTGGCGGAAAACGCGCGTTTGGCTTTTGCCGAGCTGCCGGCGAATTTGCGCGATCGTCCTACTTTGAACCTGCGTTTGCAAAGCGCGACGGCAGGCGAGCAGAAAGTGGATGTGGCGTATTTGAGCAACGGTTTGCGCTGGCAGGCGGATTATGTGGCGAATTTGAGCGGCGATGAAAAAACGTTGGATTTGGCGGGCTGGGTAACGCTGAACAATCAAAGCGGCACCCGCTATGAAAACGCGCAATTGCAATTGATTGCAGGCGATGTGAACCGTGCGCCGCCTGAGGTTTTGCGCCGCGCTTATGCTGCAGAGGCAATCATGATGGCGGCAACGCCCGCGGCAGCGGAAATGAGCGAAGAGGCTTTGTTTGAATATCATCTGTACACGCTGAACCGCCCCACGACCATAGAAAATAATCAAAGCAAACAAGTGGCGCTCTTAAGCGGCAATCAGATTCCCGTCCGCAAAGAATACCGCCTGCAGGGCAGCGATTATTGGTATTACCGCGCGGTAGAAAATGCCGAACTGGGCGAAGAACGCAAAGTGGCGGTCTATGTGGAATTTGACAATAAGGAAGAAGCGCAATTGGGCTTGCCGCTGCCTAAAGGCGTGGTACGCGTATATAAAAGCGATAGCCAAGACCGCGCGCTTTTCATCGGTGAAGACCGCATCGCCCATACCGCGAAAAATGAAACCGTGCGTCTGAAATTGGGCGATGCCTTTGATGTGAAAGGCGTATGGAAACATCTTTCTACCGAGCCCGTGAGCAGCGCGCAATTGGTCGGCAAGCTCTTGGGCGGCAAAGGCAAGGCTTATGATATTAAGGTATCGATTAGCTTGAGCAATGCTAAAGAAGAAGCGGTAAGCGTGAAAATAGTAGAGCCGATTCCCGGCTTCTGGGAAATGCAAAGCGAAAGCCATCCGCATCAGAAAGTCGGCGCGAATTTGGCGCAATGGAACGTGCCTGTGCCTGCCGAAGGCAAAGCGGAGCTGAATTACACCGTGCGCGTACGCTTTGATTAAGGGAAGGGGCAATAATCCTAGCCTTATCATCATAGACAGCATTTGCTTAACCATTGTTCAATCGTAAGAGGTTTTTTTGTGTTTAAAAAGCGACATAGCATGAGGTAATCTGTTTTAAAACATTGGGTTAAATAGATAAAAATTTGCTTAACCGTTGCTTAACCAAAAAGGAGAAACAGTTTATGGATTCTAAAAAATCAATGCAATTAATCGCCTTATTGCAAGAATTGCTGCATCTTCCCAGAGAAAGCGAATGGCTGGAATTTAAACACAATAATGCAGATGCTGTAATGATAGGCGAGAGAATTTCGGCATTAGCAAACAGCGCTTCTTTGCTCGGCAAATCTAGCGCTTATATGGTATGGGGTGTGGAAGATGAATCATATCGTATTGTAGGTACGAGTTTTCAGCCTGCAAACGTACGCTATAAGCAGCAGGAATTAGAAAATTGGTTACTGCAAAAAATTGAACCTAAAATTGATTTTCGCTTTTTTGAATTTGACTATCAGGGTAAAGCGATGGTCATTTTAGAAATTCAGCCTGCTATCCATCAACCGCTACGTTTTGACGGCACCGAATTTATCCGTATCGGCTCATATACCAAAAAATTGCGAGATTTTTCCGAAAAAGAACGCCAATTATGGCGGCTGTTAGATAAAACGCCCTTTGAACGCCAAATCGCTCTGACAGATGTCTCTGGAGAAAGAGTTTTGATGTTGTTAGATTTTTCTAAATATTTCGATTTAACTCATCAGCCTCTTCCCGAAAATCAAGCAGGCATTTTGGATAAATTGTGTGCCGATAAACTGATTTTTGAAAATGCGGGTTTATGGCATATCAGTAATTTAGGGGCGATATTATTTGCTAAAAATTTAGCTGATTTTGATCATTTAGCTAAAAAAGCAGTGCGTATTATTCGCTATAAAAACAATGATAAATTTGCAGCAATTCAAGAGCTCGATAGTCATGCCGGCTATGCGGTGGATTTTGAGTTGATAATGAACAATATTAAAGCACTTTTACCGTCTTATGAAGAGATTGGCTTGACTTTTCGCCAAAATATGAATGCTTATCCTGATATTGCCTTGCGTGAACTAGTCGCGAATGCTTTAATTCATCAGGATTTTCATCAATCAGGTACATCTCCGATGATTGAAATATTTTTACACCGCTTAGAAATCACTAATTCCGGCTCGCCCTTGATTGACGTTAATCGTTTCATGGATAAGCCGCCGTGTAGCCGCAATGAGCATTTGGCAAGTTTAATGAGGCGAATGAATATTTGCGAAGAACGCGGTACGGGCATTGATAAGGTGGTATTTCAAATTGAGTTAAATCAGATGCCTGCTCCTTTATTTGAAAATTTGGACAACTATACTAAAGTCGTGCTATTTACATATCGCTCGTTTGGCGATATGAGTAAGGAAGAACGTCTGCGAGCTTGTTATTGGCATTGTGTGTTTAAATACATCAAACATGAGCAAATGAGTAATGCCAGTTTGCGTGAACGCTTTGGTAATGCGGTCAGTCCCCCGATGATTAGCAAAATCATCAAAGAAGCAATCGAGAAAAACATCGTTCGCTTGTTCGATGAAAAGGCTGGCACCAAAGCAATGAAATATGTGCCCTATTGGGCATAGTTTGATTAATTTTTGCCAAGAGATACGAATGAAAAATGTAAAGCCGGATTTCCTACCCCTTCCAACTACTGGCGGCGGCAGCTTTTCTGCTGCTGATTTGCAAGGCACTTGGACGGTACTGTATTTCTATCCCAAAGATTCTACCCCCGGTTGCACTACCGAAGGGCTGGAGTTTTCTGCGTTGGCGCCGCAATTTGCCGCTTTGGGTGCCGCGATTTACGGCGTATCGCGCGACAGTCTTGCTTCGCATGAAAAGTTTATGTGTAAACATGGCTTTGCTTTTGAATTAATTAGCGACAGCGAGGAAAGTTTGTGCCGCGCATTTGACGTGATTCAGGAAAAAATGAATTTCGGCAAAAAATATTTCGGCATCGTGCGCAGCACTTTTCTGATAAATCCGCAGGGCGAGATTGTGCGCGAATGGCGCAAGGTCAAAGTCGCCAGACATGCCCAAGAAGTCTTGGCGGCATTGCAGGCGGCGCAGAATCTGTCTGTATCTTGAGATTTTTATATAATTTTGTGCAGTCAGAATATCTCTGAAAAGCCTGTGATTTTTAAGTAGAGAGTATAAAGAATCAAGCTGTCTTTGCATGTAGAAAACGCAAAGACAGCTTTTTTAGAGCTTATTTGAACAGTGAATAAATAATGTTAGAAATGGCTACCAAGCCCATAAATACCACAAATAGATTGCTGAGTTTGCCGCCGAATTTGTGCATTGCAGGAATTTTGCGGATGCCATACATCGGCATAATGAACAGAATCATTGCAATAATCGGTCCGCCTAAGGCTTCAATCAAGCCCAAGATGCTCGGGTTGATGATGGCGACAATCCACAAGGTCAGCATGAAAAATACCGCAGAAATCAAATTCAGTTTTTTATGATCGATTTCGCTAGCGGCTCCTGTATCGCGGCGCAACTTGATAATCAAGCCTTCCAAACCTTCGCGAGCACCTAAATAATGACCAAAGAAGGAACTGGTGATTGCCAAGAATGCTACCAAAGGTCCTAAATAGGAAATAAAGGGGCTTTCGAATTTATTGGCTAAGAAAGACAGAATGGAGATGTTTTCCTGTTTCGCCTGTACCAATTCGGCAGGGGTTAAACTCAATACGCAGCTAAATACAAACAGCATTACGAATAAGAGCAGAATGCCGGCGGTGCCGAAGAGCGATTTGCGCACATGTTTATCCGTGGTTTGCGCGTCGCCGTATTCGCGCTGATTAGAAATTGCAAAAGTAGAAATCGCCGGTGAATGGTTAAACGAGAACACTAATACAGGAATGGTCACCCACAGCGTATTGATAAATGCGCCGGTATCAGGCACTACGCTTAAATTGTTTAAATTCCATTGTGGAATTAGGAATAAAGATAAGCCGAATAAAATCAGTACCAAAGGATAGACCAACCATTCGGTCACCTTCAATACGAATTTCTCGCCCACCATGAGTACGCCGATCATAGATGCAATCAGCACGCCGGAGAGCAAAGCACGCGGCAGTTCGCTCATGCCCAATTGGTTAACCCAAAAGGATTGCACGGTATTGGTAATGCCGTTGCCGTAAATCAGCAGAATAGGGAAAATCGCAAAGAAATACAGAAAGGTAATCAGTTTGCCGGCGGTTTTGCCGAAATGCTCTTCTACTACTTCGGTAATATCGCTGCCTTGTTTGGATGAAGACAAAACGAAACGCGCCAAACCTAAATGCGCCAAATAGGTCATCGGTCCGACGATAATTGCCATAATTACTAAAGGCCAAATGCCCTGCATACCGGCATTAATCGGCAAGAACAGCACACCTGCGCCGACGGCCGTGCCGAATAGATTTAGCATCCAGCGCAAATCAAATTTATTGCATTTGCTATCGGGTTGCACATTCATCATAACCCTCCTAAAGTTGAAGAAATAATGCCTTTTAAAACAATGTGATTTTAAAGAAGTCAGATACTTTTTTAAATATCTGACGGCGAGGCGAATGGTAGCTAGTGATTAAAAACTTGTCAAATATTAACTTTTTTAGGCTATTTTTGGAGGTTTTTCACTCAAAATCAGAGAGAATTTCTATGATGATAATCTGATTAAAATCAGTTTATTGTTTAATTTAATGTGAAAAATTTGGTTGATTTTACTTTAATTTAACTAAAATTAAATTAAAAATAACATATTTTTAACAGTTGTGCGCTTTTGCTGATTTTTGTGTGTGAAAATATGGTTTTTTGTGAAAAAATATTCTTAATCAATTGCTTGTTTTTATTTTGGCTTGCTTTTTCATCGTCAGAGCTTGCAGACGGAGTTTGCAGAGATGCTTATGGTCAAATAATTGAAATTATATTAATGAGTTGCTTTGATTTATACTATTTTAGATAAAAAGCCGCTGATGAAGCAGCGGCTGTTTCGCACATTTATTTATTTTGCTTTCTTGCCCAATAGGTAGCGAGTAATGCTCCCGAAATATTGTGCCAGACGCTAAAAATGGCGCTAGGTACGGCAACTGCTGGAAAGAGCGCAAAATGCGCTTTAGCCAATGCCACGCCTAAGCCTGAATTTTGCATACCGACTTCAATAGCAACCGTCTTCTGTGCGTCATAAGGCAATTTGGCGAATTTTGCAACGCAAAAGCCGAGTAAATAGCCTAATCCGTTATGCAATATGACAACCCCTAAAATGATTACTCCGTTTTGTATGATTTCTTGACGGCTGACGGCAACAACACCTGCAATAATTAAGGCAATAGAGGTGACGGAAACTAAAGGCAATGCCTGAGCGGCGGCTTCAGTTTGTTTGCGGAAAAGTTTATGCGCCACAACGCCTAAGAAAATCGGCAGCAATACGATTTTGATGATAGAAATAAGCATATTGGCGGCATTGATTTCTAACCATTGATTGGCGAACAGCCAAAATACCGCCGGCGTCAGCAGAGGGGCAAGCAGCGTCGTGATGGAGGTCATGCCGACAGAAAGGGCGATATTGCCGCGCGCCAAATAAGTCATGACATTTGAAGAAGTACCGCCCGGGCAGGAGCCGACCAGAATTAACCCTGCGGCAATCTCCGCCGGCAGTGCAAAGACTTTAGCCAAAACAAAGGCGATACCGGGCATAATCATGAATTGTGCAACAATGCCGATGATGACGGCTTTTGGATGTGTGGCGATGATTTTAAAATCGCTAGGCTGCAAGGTCAGCCCCATGCCAAACATAATGATACCTAAAAGATAGATAATTATCGGCGTGACCCATAAAAAGGCATTAGGAGCGAAAAATCCCAAGCAGGCAAAAATAGCCGCCCAAAGCGCGAAGGTTTTACCGACAAACTGGCTGAATTGCTGTAGTGTTTTCATAGAGAAATAATGTCCTAGAGAAAAAGCCCGTCAGCATACTACAAAAAGCATCATTATGCGCATTTAAGAAAGCTGCGCGAGGCAATCAGCACAAGAGAATTTTTTCATAGGCAAAAATGCGCTAGAATTTTTAATAATAGGATTGTGAATGATGAGTAAATTTCTTTTTGTTGCTATAGGTTTATGAATATGATGAGATTAATCAATGTTTTTCTTGTGTTTTCTTTGGCTGCGTGCAGCAGCAATCCTTCCGCTGTCGGCGATGCGCCTGCAACGGCGGCGGCAGTCGATTTGCCGCGTTATATGGGAACTTGGTATGAAATGGCACGTTTGCCGATGCCTTATCAGGAACAATGTGTTAGTGAAGTGCAAGCGCACTATCGTCTTAATAAAGACAATAGCGTAAGCGTGGAAAATTCTTGCCGCAATCAGACAGGCGCAATCAGCCGCGTAGAAGGTTTGGCAACAGTTGTGGACGATAGCGGTGCGAAATTGCAAGTGAGTTTTTTGCCTAAATTTATCCGCTGGCTGCCGGTGGGGAAAGCGGCGTATTGGATATTGCGTATTGATGAAGATTACCGCCATGCTTTAGTGGGTACGCCGGAACGCAAATATTTATGGATATTATCGCGCAGCCCGAATATGGATGATGATGTATTGCAAAGCTATATCGATAGCGCTCAAGCGCAAGGCTATGACACCGCTAATCTTATTCGTAATCCTTAAAAATATTTGCATTTGGGTGGCAGATTCAAGTATGAAGTGCAACGCGCCCAAAGCTAGCTTTAACCTCCAATGGCGTCATAAAGCCTAGCACCTTACGAGGACGATTATTCAAATTGTCCTCTATCTCTTTGATGAATTCAGCGCAGAGATTATCAAGT
>NZ_JBXGGR010000072.1:0-14853 GCF_056855035.1 Suttonella sp. | reverse complement strand
GAGGGCGTTCAGAAATCTGTGTCAGTTTAATCAAAGGCTCATCACCTTATCTAAGCGCCCGGGGAAATGGATAGACAACTGCATCATAGTTTGTCCCGAATTGTTGATAGGTCTTGTCCATTTCTCACCGGCATTTAACATAGCCACATACAGTAATTTAAGCAAGCTGTTTTCATTGGGCAAAGCACCTTTAGTTTTAGTCAACTTACGAAACTGGCGATGTAGCGCTTCAACCGTATTGGTGGTATAAATGGGTTTCCTGACTGCCTCAGGGTACTTAAAATAAGCCGATAGTAAATGCCATTTCTCTCGCCAAGAAGCTATAAATCAGCGGTTCGGTAATGCCCAAAATACCGCTGAAAGTCGTGGAACCGGCAAGCGATTTGATTTCTTTGTTGCGCGATTTTAAGAAGACGGCGAAAGTCGCTCCTGCCTGACCGAGTACTGCCGCAGCGGTTAAAGGGTCGATGAGGTCGAAACCGACGACCGCCATATTGTTAATCATAATCGGCACAATGCTCCAATGAATGCCGAAGATGACCAATACTTGCCAAAATGCCCCGACCACAATACCGGTTGCAATCGGGCTGGCGGCATATAGCCATGCCAAGACAGCGGCAAGCGTGTTGCCGATCCATGAGCCGATTGGCCCGATGACGACAAGGGTTAAAGGAAATACGACCAACAAGGTGCAAGCTGGCGCGAAGAAATTGCGCACGCTTTCATGCCAGAAATGTTCAAAAAAGCGTTGGATATAAGACTGCGCCACTACCGCAATCAAAATTGGGATAACGCTGTAGGTGTAAGTCATCATCGCCATTTCAAAACCGAGAAAATCCAGTTTGCCGGCTTGGCTGGCTTCAATGATGCTGGGATAGAGCAGGGTAGTTGCCAAGGCAACGGCAATATAGGGGCTGGTTTTGACTTTATTGGCACAAGACATTGCCAGCAAAACCGGCAGGAAATAGAAAGTCGAACTGGCAATGGCATCTAAGACGGTAAATGTGCCTGATGCGGCATCAAGCACTCCCGTTACCTGCAAAATCGCAATCAGCCCTTTTAAAATCCCTGCGCCGGCAAGCACGCCGATTAATGGGGTAAAAGAACCGGCGAGAAAATCAATCGCGCGGTTGAGCAAGTTCGGCTTCGGCAAATCCGCCTCATCGCCCGCCTGAATATCTGCCTGCTCCATAATCGCGGCATATACTTTCGGCACATTATTGCCGATGACCACTTGAAATTGCCCGCCGCTTTCCACCACGCTAATCACACCCGCGGTTTGCTCCAAAAGCGTTTTATCCGCTTTGGCTCGGTCTTTTAACATAAAGCGCAATCGGGTTGCGCAGTGTACGAGAGAATGGATATTCGTCTCGCCGCCCAGCAGGCGGATAATTTCGCCGCCGAGTTTGCCAAAATCTTTCGCCATAAGAATCTCCTGCATGCAAAACATTTGGGAATAAAAAAAGCCCAAGCAGGATAAAGTTCTCGATTGAGAAAATTATCCTGCTTAGGCTTGCCGAATTAACGTAACACCCTAAGTGTTGCGGCGGAATATAAAACATTTTTCTTATAATTGCAAAACTTAATATCCCTATATCGGAGATAAAAGATAAATATATATGTATCAAATTGTAATTAAATGAATTTTTTATGTATTCCAAGCGGTGCGGCGGCGCCGTGTCGGCGGTGCTGAAAAATATTGCCTGAATTTACGCGGCGGCTTTGCCGGAAAAAGGCTCGAAAAGACCTATTTTATCAAGCAAAATCCTAATAAAGTTCATTTTATTCAATTGATTGAGAAAATATTATCATTTTTTTGCCATATTTGCGTTTACTCGTGTAAAAGTATGCCGCTATAATGTTCATACGCTTGGATAACAAGTGGTTTGTTGTGTAAATGATAGAGGAAATGCTATGAAAACTGTGATGAAAAAATTGATGTTGGCAAGTGCAATGGGCGCAGTATGTGCAACAAACTGGGCGGCGGATTTGGTGGGCGCTTCTTTGCTCACGCAGCAGCACCCATTTTATATTGAGTTGGCGGATGCGATGAAGGTGCAGGCTGCCGAAAAAGGTTTGGATTTGCAGGTCTCGATTGCCAATCAGGATTTGAGCAAGCAATTGGCGGATGTGGAGGATTTCATCGTTAAGGGTGCGAAGGTGATTGTGATTTCGCCTGTGGACAGCAAGGGCGTGTTCCCGGCGATTAAAAAGGCGCAAGATGCGGGGATTGCCGTGATTACGGTGGACGTGCCTGCCAATGATGTGGAGGTGACTTCTTATATCGGCACGGATAACTATGCCGGCGGCGTGAAGGCCGGCGATTTGATGGCGGAGGTTTTAGGTAAGAAAGGCAAGGTGGCTTTGATTACTTATCCTACGGTGCAATCTGTGGTGTCGCGTATCGACGGTTTCAAAAAGGCTTTGGAGGCTTATCCCGAGATGGAGATTGTGGCGGAGCAGGCGGGGATTACCCGTGCGGAGGCCTTAGCGGTGGCGCAGAATATGTTGCAGGCCAATCCGGATATTCAGGGAATTTTCGGTTTTGGCGACGATGCGGCTTTGGCGGCTGCAGTGGCGGTGAAATCGGCGGGTTTGCAGGATAAGGTCAAAGTCATCGGTTTCGACGGCATGAAGGAGGCGCGCGATGCGGTGGATAATGATCCTGTGATGGTGGGCGTGATTCAGCAGTTCCCTGATCAAATGGGCAAAACCAGCGTGGATACGGCGGTGAAGGTTTTGGCGGGCGAAGAGGTGCCTGTGTCTCAGCCGATTGAGCCGGGCGTTTATACCAAGCAGGCAAAATAATCTGTTGACAGCCGCAGCCGGTCTGCGGCTTTTTTCTCTAGATGAGGATGTGAAGATGGCAGAAGCGGAAGTGGTGCTGAGTTTGCATGAGGTGAGCAAGTCTTTCGGCGTGGTCAAGGCGCTGAAAGGGATGAATTTGCAAGTCAGGCGCGGCACGGTGCATACGCTTTTGGGCGAAAACGGCGCAGGCAAATCGACCTTGATGAAGATTTTGGCGGGCGTGCATCCTGCCGACAGCGGAGAGATATTGCTTAATGGCGCGACTTATGCGCCTTCTTCGCCGAGTCAGGCGGCGGCGCGCGGTTTGGCGATTGTGTTTCAAGAATTGAGTTTGTCGAATAATTTGTCGGTGGCGGAGAATATTTATTCCGCACATCTGCCTTCGCGTTTCGGCTTTGTGAATAATGCGCAGCTGTATGCGCAGGCAGAGCGGCTGATGCGGGAATTGGGTTTTGCGATTAATGTGCGCGCGCGGGTCGGGGATTTGTCGATTGCGCAGCGCCAGATGGTGGAGATTGCCAAAGGTTTGAGCCGCGATGCGGAGGTGGTGATTCTTGACGAGCCGACTTCTTCTTTGAGCGACGGCGAGGCGGATATTTTGTTCGGCTTGATTGCGCGTTTGAAAGCGGCGGGCAAGGCGGTGATTTATATTTCGCACCGCATGGAAGAGATTATGCGTTTGTCGGATGAGATTACCGTGATGCGCGACGGCGAGTATGTGCGCACGCTCAAACGCGCAGAGACCGGCATCGAGGAATTGATTGCTTTGATGGTGGGGCGGCAATTGAGCCATATTTATCCGCCGCCTTTGCATGAACCGCCGGGTATGGATGTGCCGCCGCTCTTGCAGGTGCGGGATTTGACGCATGAAGGCAAGATGCAGGGCGTGAGTTTCGAGGTAAGAGCCGGAGAGATTTTGGGCTTTTTCGGCTTGGTCGGGGCAGGGCGTTCCGATGTGATGCAGGCTTTGTTCGGTTTGCTGCCTGCAAGCGGGGAAGTGATTTTTGAGGGGCGGACGGTGCATATCCGCCGTCCCAGCGATGCGATTGCCTGCGGTATCGGCTTTGTAACCGAAAACCGCAAAGAAGAGGGGCTGGTCATGCAGGCGCCGATTAACAGCAATATTTCCGCGGCTTCTTTGGCGGCGGTTGCGCGCGGCGGTTGGCTGAGTAGGGCGCGCGAGCAGGCGGTGGCGGATTTTGAATGTCGGCGTTTGGCGGTGCGTACGCCTTCGATTTTCGTGCCGCCGAGCACGCTTTCCGGTGGCAATCAGCAGAAAGTGGTGCTGGCGAAATGGCTGGCGACCAAACCTAAATTATTGATTTTGGACGAGCCGACGCGCGGTGTGGATGTGGGGGCGAAATTTGAGATTTATAAGATTATCCGCCAGTTAGCCGCCGAAGGTACGGCGATTTTGCTGGTGTCTTCGGAATTGCCGGAGGTATTGGGCTTGGCGGACAGGGTGGTGGTGATGGCTGAGAAGCGCGTGAATACGGTGGTCAGCGCGAAAGCATTAAGCCCGGAACAGGTCATGACATATGCAACAGGACATTAAAATGGATACAAGCAAACAACATTCGCGCTTTAAAGCGGCATTCAAACAATACGGCGGCATTATCATCGCCTTGATTGCACTGTGCGTATTTTTCGCGCTCAAAAGCGAGCGTTTTCTTTCTTTGCCGAATTTTTTGAATATCTTGCAGCAGGTGTCGGTAGTGGCAATTGCCGCTTTCGGCATGACTTGGGTAATTTTGCTCGGCGAGATTGATTTGTCGGTAGGCTCGATGATTGCCTTGGCGGGCATGATTGGGGCACAGGTGCTGTCGATGGATTGGAGCTTCGGTGCGGCATTGTTCTGCACGCTTTTGGCGGGGTTGTTGATGGGATTGTGCAACGGTTTGCTGACGGCGAAATTATTGCTGCCTTCTTTTATCGTTACGGTGGCGACAATGGGCGTGTTCCGCGGCATGGTCAGCCTGCCGACCAACGGTTCGCCGCAGTCGATTAGCGATGCCACTTGGCTGGCTATCGGCGGCAAATCTTTCTTGCATCTGCCTTGGGTGGTGTGGATTTTGCTGGTGGTTTTCTTGATTAATCACATTGCCTTAGCGCATACTACTTTCGGACGCAAAGCCTATCTGACCGGCGGCAATCCCGAAGCGGCGCGTTATTCGGGCATTCGTACCGACCGCGTAAAAATCATCATTTTTTCCATCTCGGGGCTGATGTCGGCAATTGCCGGTATTTTGCTCTCTTCACGCCTGTATTCGGCGCAAACCAATGCCGCGACCGGCAATGAACTCGATGCGATTGCTGCAGCGGTCTTGGGCGGCACGAGTTTGGCGGGCGGTTCGGGCACGATGATCGGCACACTAATCGGAGCTTTGATTATCGGCGTGCTGAACAACGGCATGAATATGCTCTCGGTGCCTTATTTTTATCAATTGATTATTAAAGGCTTAGTGATTGTTTTGGCGGTATGGCTGGATGTCTATGCCAAACGCAAGGAGAAACGCGCATGAAAAAAATCCTGACAGTCGGCGAAATTTTAGTGGAAATTGTCGCTACAACGAAAGGCGAAGGTTTTTTAGAAGCCCAATCCCTTATCGGCCCTTTTCCCTCTGGCGCGCCGGCGATTTTTATCGACCAAATCGGGCGTTTGGGCGGCGCCGGCGGCATCATTTCGCGCGTGGGTAATGATGATTTCGGTGCACTCAATATCCGCCGCCTGCAAGCGGACGGCATTGATGTTTCCGCAGTAGAAATCGCCGAGGGCGAAGCCACCGGTAGTGCCTTTGTGCGCTATCGGGAAGACAGCAGCCGCAAATTCGTCTTTAACATCGTGCATAGCGCTTACGGCGCTTTGCAAATGACGGCTGCCGCTGAAGCCCTGATTGCCGATTGCGGGCATCTGCATATCATGGGAACGGCTTTGGCGGCGCCGCAGGCGCGCACGATTGCGCTGCATGCCCTGCAAGCGGTCAAAAGCAGAGGCGGCAGCATTTCTTTCGACCCCAATATCCGCGCCGAAATGATGGGGGATGCCGCTTTTAAACAGGATTTATTCGCCGTTTTACACCAATGCGACGTCTTCCTACCCTCGGGCGAGGAACTCTTTTTATTCACGCAAGCACAGGAAGAAGCGGCGGCGGTTGCGGAATTGCTGGCGCAGGGCGTGCCTGAAATCGTGCTCAAACGCGGCGCGCAAGGCGCGGCGTATTTTAGCTTGCAAGAACATATCGAAGCAGAGGCGATAACCGTGCAAGAAATCGATCCGACCGGTGCAGGCGATTGTTTCGGCGCAGCATTTATCCGTTTTTGGACGGAAAAAGCATCGCCGCACACCGCGCTGCGCTTTGCTAATGCCGCCGGCGCTTATGCCGTTACGCAATTAGGGCCGATGGAAGGCTGTATCCATCTCGCCGATTTAGAACACTTTATTGCCGAACATGAGTGCAGATAAGCGCATACAGACCATGCAGGGCTTGGCGCAGCAATTAGGTTTGTCGCGCCAAACCTTATCCAAATATTTCAATAATCCCGATTCGGTCAGCGCGAAAACGCGCGCGCAAATTGAAGCGGCGGTCGAAGGCAGCGGTTTTCGTCCTAATCTCTTTGCGGCAAACCTCAAGCGGCGGCAAAGCCGTGTTATCGGCGTTATCGTGCCCAGCACCGTTGACCCCTTCTTCATGCAATTAGCCCATCAAATCAGCCGCCAAGCCGAGCAAAGCGGCTATTTCGCCTTGATATTGTCCTCGGACGGCAAAGCCGAGTCCGAGGCGCAGGCGGCACAGCAATTGCAATCCTTGAATATCGCCGGCGCCTTAGTCGCGCCTCTCGGCAAAACGGCGGTCAATCCCGCCGTTTTACGCCTTGCCGAACAGATACCGCTGATTTATATCGATACGCCGCCGCTGCATGATGCCGCCTTTGTCGGTACGGATAATTATCAAAGCATTGATTTATTAGTGGAATATCTCTGTCATCATTATCCTGCGCCCAGCTTTTTAAGCATGCCGGCAATCAATCAAAACGCCGCCCTGAGGCTCGCTGCCTATGAAGAGGCGATGATGTGCCGGCATGAAGCGGCAAAAGTGATTACTATCAGCGAAGAAGAATGGCAATTTGAAGCCTACGGCTATGCCTATAGCCGCCGCTGGCTGAAGCAAAAAGGCGAGAAAAGCCTGCTTTGTGCCAATGACCGCCTTGCTTTCGGCGCCTTGCTTGCCGCTTGGGAAGCGGGCGAACGTGCGGGCGAAGCGGGGCTGTATATTGCAGGGCATGACGACCATCCCTTATCCGCCTATTCCTGTCCGCCGCTGACCACCGCTGCGCAAAACAGCGATTTGCTGGCACAAAGCGCTATCGGCAGTCTTTTAAAACAAATCGAAGAACCGCAGAGCCGTTTGGAGCAAATCTATTTGCCGGCTCAATTGATTCTGCGCCGATCCGCTTAGCGGTGAAAAATATGCTCTGTCGCGATTGGCTTTGGCTATAATCGCGCCTGATAAATGTCTTCTATTACTGAATCAAGGAATATGCGATGGTAGAAGCGATTGCCTCCAGATATTACCGCTTTTTGCAGCTTGTTTTGCAGCAGGCGGAGCAAGAAGCGCTGATTAGCGAGCAGCAAAGCGTGCAGATATTAAGCCGCTATCAGGCGGCAAGCACCCGTTTTTGGCAGGTTTTGCTGTTTATTTTAGCCGCCGCTTTGGTAGGAGGCGGGATCATTTTGCTTTTGGCGCATAATTGGGCGGATTTGTCGCGTCCTGTGCGTGCGGTGTTGAGTTATGTGCCGCTGGCGCTGAGTTATGCCGCTTTGCTAGCGGCTAAGAGGCAGGCGGCAAAAGAGGGCGCTGGTGCTTTTCATGCCCTTGCTTTGATTGCCGCTTTGGCTTTGATTGGGCAGACCTATCATAGCGGCGGCGATGTCTGGGATTTGCTGCGCAATAGCGCCATCCTGCTGCTGCCGGTGGCATTGTTTTATCCCGCGCAAAGCAGCGCTTGTGCTTTTGTTTTATTTGCCGCGGGCTTATTGTTCCAAAATGCCTTAATGCCGGCGGATTGGCTGTTGGCAGCCGCGGGCGGCATTCTGCTGTGGCGGCAGCACGGCAGCGTCTTGGCATGGTTTGTCGCTTTATTCGCTTTCTTGCTGCTGATGCGGCTTTTGTTTGATTATATGGATGAGGTGGCTTGGCAGGCGGTCTATGTGGCGGTGCCGCTGTATTATGTCTTAGGGCGCGTCTTCTGCGGGCAGGATTATGCCCGCAATCCTTTGGCGAGCATCGGCGCGGCGGGCATTTTGTTCTTGGCTTTGTTGTCCGCTTGGGATGATAGAGGATTGTTTACTAATCATTTCTTATGGGGAGCACCGATTTGGGTAGCAATTTTTGCCTATCTTGCTGCGGGCTTGGCAGTCGTCGCAGTTGTTTTGGCCGTGCAAAAGCGCTTGCGCTTTGAGCAGGCTGCTTTTGCCGCTTTATTGCCGCTGATGCTGTTTGCCAATTATTTATTGCAGACGCCCGATTTGATGCCCAATGCTCTGGCAAATAAAGGTTTTCTACTGTGCAATTTTGCCTTGGGATTATGCTTGGCGGTAGTGGCGGAACGGCAGCAGCACTGGCTGAAATTCAATGCCGCTTTGCTGTTGCTCTGCAATGCTTTGGCAGCTGCGTTTTTTGACGAAGTGTATAGCTTCATGCTGCGCGGTATTGTGTTTATTATCATCGGTTTGATTTTACTTTTCGCCAATCTCTTCTTGATGAAGAAAAGGAAAGCGGCATGAAAAAAGGCTATTTTTACGGCTTAATCGCCGCTTTTATATTGCAAAGCCTTGCGCTGGCTTATGTGATTTGGGGACATTATGAGGCGCAAAGCAAGGGCAGGCATTTTCTCTTTCAAACCGAGCCGATTGATCCGCGCGATTATTTTCGCGGTCAGTATGTGGCGCTAAATTTTGCCGTCGACAGCGGTGGGGAAATTGCCAATGATGTCTGCCAAACGGAAGATTATCAGGTCGTGGACGGTAAATTGTATGCCCGCCTGAAGCAGAATGCACAGGGTTTGGCGGAGATTGATTTTGTATCGCGTCATCCGCCGCAGGGCGATGATTATGTCAGGATTAACGATGCCTACTGCACAGGCAAAACATTGCATTTCAGCCTGCCTTTTAAACGCTATTATGCCAATGAAAACGAAGCCTTGCCGATGGAGGTCGCCGCACGCGAACATCCCGAGCAAACCTTTTTGCAGGTGGCTGTTTATCGCGGACGCTATGCGGTGGAGCGTTTGATTTTGCCGGCAGCGGCGCAGCCCTAGGACGGCAGGGTTTCTCCGTCTAAAAGCTATAAGCTTATAACTTTTTGCTCTCATCCCGTCACTTGTCTTTGCCTACAATGCGCCTTTCTTTTTTAGGAGGACATTGCGATGTTTAAACGCGTATTCACGGCGGCAGCCTTGGCGCTGGCTGTTCAGGCGCAGGCGGATTCTTTATTGGAGCGCATCAATAATAAGGGCACGATTACGGTTGGCACGGAGGGAACCTATGTGCCTTTCACTTATCATGACGAGAGCGGCAAATTAACCGGCTACGATGTGGAAGTGGCGCGTTTGGTCGGCGAAAAATTGGGCGTAACGGTTAAATTTGAAGAAACGCCTTGGGATTCGATGATGGCGGGCTTGAAGGCGGAGCGTTTTGATTTGGTGGCGAATCAGGTGGCTTTATCTTCGCCAGAACGTCAGGCGACTTTCGATAAATCCGAGCCTTATAATTATTACGGCGCCATGTTGGTGGTTAAAGCGGATAACGACAGCATCAAAACGATTAGCGATATTAAGGGCAAAAAAGCCGCGCAGACCCTGACCAGCAATTACGGCGAACGCGCCAAGCAAGAAGGAGCGGAGATTGTACCGGTGGACGGCATGGCGCAGTCGATGATGTTGATTGCGCAGGGGCGGGCGGATTTGACCTTGAACAATTCTTTGGCATTGCTCGATTATTTTAAGAAAAACCCGAATCATGGTTTGAAATCGGTCTGGGAAGTGCCGCGCGAAGAGAAACTGGGCGCGGGCTTGGTCGCCAATAAAGGCAATGAGGAGGCTTTGGCGAAAATCAGCGCAGCAATTGTGCAATTGCGCGAAGAAGGCAAGCTCAAGGCTTTGGGCGAGCAGTTTTTTGGGGAGGACGTGAGTGTTCGTTGAAAGCATCACGGAACTGATTAGCCAATTGCCTTTTATGGACGATAAGCGCGCACTCTTGGTGGTGGGCGCTTTTCTGCCGATTATGAAAGCCGCTTTTGTTTATACCGTGCCTTTGGCATTTTTGTCTTTTGCTTTGGGGCTTGTGATTGCGGTGGCGGTGGCTTTGGTGCGGATTTGGCCGAGCGGCGGACGGCTGCATTGGCTGCTGCTGAAAATCGTACGTTTTTATGTTTCCGCCATTCGCGGCACGCCGCTGTTGGTGCAGCTGATGATTGTGTTTTACGGTTTGCCGGCGATTGGCATCAAACTCGATCCTTTCCCTACCGCCATTATCGGCTTTTCGCTGAATGTGGGCGCCTATGCTTCCGAAACGATTCGGGCGGCGATTTTATCCGTGCCGAAAGGGCAATGGGAGGCGGGCTTTACCATCGGCATGACTTATATGCACAGCTTTCGCCGCATTATTCTACCGCAGGCTTTTCGCGTGGCGGTGCCGCCTTTGTCTAATAGCTTTATCGATTTGTTTAAATCCACTTCTTTGGCGTCCACGATTACGATTACGGAATTATTTCGCACCGCACAGCAAATCGCGAATGCCAACTATGATTTCCTGCCGGTTTATATTTTGGCGGCATTAATTTATTGGCTGTTTTGCTTTGTGTTTTTCATTATTCAAGAAAGAATCGAGCGGCGTTTGGAACGCTCGGTGGCGCGCTGAGGGGCTTATGATAGAGATTCAGAATATTCGCAAATCTTTCGGCAAGGCGGAGATTTTGCACGGCATCGATTTATCCATCCGCAAAGGCAGCGTAACCGTGATTCTCGGGCCTTCCGGCTCGGGCAAAACCACTTTCCTGCGTTGCCTGAACGCCTTGGAAATGCCGCAGCAAGGCAGAATCGTATTTGACGAACACAGCGCAGGCGGCGCATTACACATTGATTTTGCCAAGCATTTAAGCAAGAAAGAGATACTCGCCCTGCGGCGCAAATCCGGCATGGTATTTCAGCAATATCATCTTTTTCCGCATAAAACGGCATTGAAAAACATCATCGAAGGTCCGGTGCAGGTACAGAAAAAGCCTGTGGAAGAAGCCAAAGCGGAAGGTTTGGCATTGCTCGGTAAAGTCGGTTTGGCAGATAAGGCGGATTTGTATCCTTATCAACTCTCGGGCGGACAGCAGCAGCGCGTCGGCATTGCACGGGCTTTGGCGATTCGTCCCGAATTATTGCTGTTTGATGAACCGACTTCCGCTCTTGATCCCGAATTGGTACAAGACGTTTTAGACAGTATGAAAGCTCTTGCTGCCGACGGCTGGACAATGGTGGTGGTAACGCATGAAGTGCAATTCGCCTTGGAAGTGGCGGATGTGATGCTGGTCATGGATAAAGGTTTGGTGGTCGAGCAGGGCGCGCCGAAAGACTTGCTGGCAAATCCGCAGCATGAGCGCACGCGCAGTTTCTTGCAGAAAATCCGTCATTAAAAAAGCTCTTAGGGACTTTGCTTTTTGTGCTTTTGCTTTGATATGGAATGATAATGCTAATTTTTCTAAGGCTTGTTCCTCAAGCTTGAAAACAATTGATTTTGATGAAATACCGTATAAATAAAATAATTTACAATCACTCAATGTAACAGTTTACAAAATAAGGTAAATCTATAATAATCCTTGCGTGTCAATTTGACACATTGTTTTAATCGATATGTTAGAAAAACCGCATTCAGCGGTGCCACCTTGAGGAGTTTGTATGAATAATCCGATGTATATTACCTTCGGCATTTATTTGATTGCCGTGCTGCTGATTGGTTTGGCGGCTTATTTTTCCACACGCAATTTTGACGATTATATTTTGGGCGGGCGCAGTCTCGGGCCTTATGTGACGGCGATGTCCGCTGGCGCCTCCGATATGTCGGGTTGGCTGCTGATGGGGCTGCCTGGTGCGATTTATGCCAGCGGTTTGAGTGAGGCCTGGATTGCCATCGGCTTGACAATCGGCGCTTGGCTGAACTGGCTCTTTGTCTCGGGACGTTTGCGCGTGCATACCGAATACGCTAATAATGCCTTGACCTTGCCCGATTATTTTTATCACCGTTTCGGTGCCAAAGGGCAGGCAATGAAAGTCATTTCCGCCGTGATTATTCTGTTTTTCTTCACGATTTACTGTGCTTCAGGCATTGTGGCAGGGGCGCGTTTATTCCAAAGTCTGTTTGAAGGCATGAGTTACAACACCGCTTTGTGGTTAGGTGCCGGTGCAACGATTGCCTATACTTTTATCGGCGGCTTTTTGGCGGTGAGCTGGACGGATACCGTACAGGCGACGCTGATGCTCTTTGCCCTAATTTTAACGCCGATTATGGTCTATCTCAGCTTGGGCGGTGCGGCGGAAATGAACGCGGCGGTGCAGGCTGTGGCTGCAAATACCGGCAAAGAACACGCCAGCCTGTTTGCCGGTACGACCTTCTTAGGCATTATTTCTACCGCCGCTTGGGGTTTGGGCTATTTCGGACAACCGCATATTTTGGCGCGCTTTATGGCGGCGGAAAATGTGAAATCGCTTAATAGTGCACGCCGCATCGGTATGACGTGGATGATTGTCTGCTTGGGCGGTGCGGTGGCGGCCGGTTATTTCGGCATTGCTTATTTCGGCGGTCATCCCGAAGAAATAGGGGTATTAGGCGGTAATGACGAACGCATTTTCATTGCTTTGGCAACCTTATTGTTTAACCCTTGGATTGCCGGCGTAATTTTGAGTGCGATTTTGGCGGCGGTGATGTCTACGCTGTCTTGCCAGCTCTTGGTCTGTTCCAGCGCCATTACCGAAGATTTTTACAAAGGCTTTCTGCGCCCGAATGCTGCGCAAAACGAATTGGTCTGGGTAGGGCGGATTATGGTATTGGCGGTGGCGATTATTGCCATTTTGATTGCCGGTAATCCCGACAGCAAAGTACTGGGCTTGGTGTCCTATGCTTGGGCGGGCTTCGGCGCAGCCTTCGGACCGGTAGTGATTTTATCGGTGTTGTGGAAGCGCATGACGGCTTCAGGCGCTTTGGTCGGCATGATTAGCGGCGCAGTCGTAGTGGTGCTATGGGCGGAAACAGTGAATCCGGCATTGAGCAAAGCAGGTTTGCCGACCATGTATGAAATCGTGCCCGGATTTATTTTGTGCGGCTTGGCGGTGGTTGCCGTATCCTTATTGAGCAAAACGCCTGAGCGCGAAGTGGTGGAAAAATTCGAAAAAGCAGATGCGGATTATCGCGCAATACATTGAGAGATAGCCGATTATGAAATGAAAAGACGATGAATGTCCTACTCTACAATCTTAATCGGCTTTGTGACTGATTGATAAGAGCGCCTTAACATATAGTCGAAGAATTGAAAAAGTATTACGGATTTGGCTCGCCTTGCCGTACTATCTGTACTGTCTGCGGTTCGCCGCCTTGTACTACTTTTCCACTTCTCCGAACTATTACAAGCAGAAAAAAGAAATTCTATTTGAAAAACAGTATGTTTTTCATTGATGTGAATCAATGGTTAGGAATGATGAATTATCATTTTTTTGCGGCTTTGAAAGATAAGGTTGCTACGCTACGTTGTAAATGCGCTTTGGCATCATCAGGCGTTGGGTGATTTACCAGTGCAGCAATTACATTTAATGCTTCATTACGCACGGTCAGCGTCACTTTACCGTCTTTATCTGTTTTTTGTTTTTCCGCAAAATTATTGATGTAATCATTAGTAACAGGCACGTCTGCAGCAGGTTTGCCATCAACATAAACCGTAACGACAAGCTGCTCACCTTGTTTCACCGCTGAAGGATCTTGTTCAGGGATAACTTGTACAGGTAATTCTGCAAACGGCTTCATCTCGCCTTGATATGATTTTAATACGGAAATGTTATATTTAAGAGAAGTAGAAGTATCTACTGGCTTGCTGATATCTTTCTCTGCGACTTCTTTCCAGCGACCATTTTCACCTTTCTCCCAAAAACCATTATTGAAGAATACAGTTAACACGGCTGCATCTTTAGCATCAATGGTGCTATGGCTTGGCTTTTTGCTTACCACGACTTCGCTAGTGGCGAATTTTTCGTCATAACCTTTGACCCACGCTAATTTTTCCTCTCCATAAGCATCATCTGCAACGCCCATGCCGTAAACTACGGATAATTCACCAAAATGAGGTGTTACCCAAACGCCATGTGCGGAACTGGCTTGCATAATTAATGCAGCGCTTGCTGCAAGAAGTAATTTTTTCATATTGGATTCTCCCATAAAAATAACAATGCCAAACTGGCTTGTAAATGATAATGCTTTGTAAATATTTTGCTATTGATATTTATCAAAACCGTTATTATTTACTACGTTTTTTGTTCCTGAATTTACAATCCAAGTGCAAAAAAAGAAGCATTCATAATAGAGTATAATTTTGTTCCCCAACAAAAAAGGACTCTAAAATGAGGGCTTCTTACCGACATCTTACACTTTCAGAACGGGAAAGCATAATGACTCTGCTCGCTCAAGGCAAAAAACAGTCCGAGATTGCCCGACAATTAGGGCGGAGCTGCAGCATCATTTCCCGTGAGCTAAAAAGGCATGCACTCAAAGTATATCGAGCGAGTTCGGCGCACAGCAGCTATAGTCAAGGAATCCAAAAAAGGTTACACTAAAACTTATGGCATACTCAAAAGATTACAGACAAATGATATTGGGAAACCTTTGCAAAACCCCAAAAAATCCTCTAAATTCTCCCCAACCCAGAATTGAGAGGATTTTTCCATGAGCAGCTTTTTCTACCACTCCGCCCAAACCCTGCTCAACCAATACGCTGACCGTTTCCCCTTGCTTAAAAT
>NZ_JBXGGR010000025.1:0-9105 GCF_056855035.1 Suttonella sp. | reverse complement strand
ACTTTTTTACTAGCAAGAGTGTGTTCAATGGCTTGCCAATCGAGCAGTTGGGTGATTTTAAGCAAGGGGAAACGGTCAGCGTATTGATTGAGCAGGGTTTGGGCGGAGTGGTAGAAAAAGCTGCTCATGGAAAAATCCTCTCAATTCTTGGTTGGGGGAATTTAGAGGATTTTTTGGGGTTTTGCAAAGGTTTCAGGGTGTGAAAAACGAACCGCCGGCATCCTATGCTTGGCAAAGTCGCCCCAGTCCGGTCAAAATCGATGAGCGCGGTCGTGTGAGCCTGAATGGCAAACGCTTCCGTCCGCTGCATATCCGTTCAGCATTTGCGGCTAAAAATACGGATTAAAGCTTTTGCATTCCGATATCGACAAAATATGCTGTGCGGATAAAACTATCCTGAAAGCCTTTGTAGGCTACAGGTATTTCAGGATATAAAAGAGCAGGGCGCTCAACCTTAATTAATAGGATTTTTATTTTGCATCAGGGGCTAAAAAGCCGTAATTGCGCAAAATATTCTGCCCCTGTTCGGAAAGCACAAATTGCACAAAATGTTGCGCCGCTTCAGGCACTGGACTGTTGGCGCTTACCGCAATCGGGTAAGAAAGTGCTTCGTCCAATGGCACTTGAAAGAGCGTCTTGACTTTATCCTTCATCATTGCCGCATCCGTGGCATAGACAAATCCCGCTTCCACTTCGCCGCGCGCCACATAATCCAAGGATTGCCGTACGTTCTGCGTAGGTATATTACGATCGCCGATTTTTTCCCATAATCCGGCTTTTTCTAAGGCGGTCTTACTATAAGTACCGACCGGTACGCTTTCGGGATTCGCGATGGCAATGCGCTTTATCTCGGCATGTTCGACAAGGGCGGCGAGGTCTTGGGGCATAATATGACTGTCCTTCGGCGCGATAAGCACAAGAGCGTTTTGCGCAAAATTCGCACGACTTTCGGGCTTAATCAGCTGTTCTTTTTCCGCGGTATCCATGCGCAATTGATCGGCGCTGGCGAAAACATCTGCCGGTGCGCCGTTTTGCAGTTGCTTGAGCAAGGCGCCTGAACCGGCAAAATTGAAAAAGACTTTATCTTGCGGATATTGTTCCGTGTACGCCTTGCCGATGTCATTAAAGGCATCGGTCAGACTAGCGGCAGCGGAGACGGCTAAATCGGCGGCATGAGCGCCGAAGCTAAGAGTGGCGCTTAAAGCAAGAAACAAAGAGGCGGCTTTCATATTTCTCTCATGGCGTCAAAGCAAGACCTGTCGCGGCGTTTTGCATCAGCGCGACCCATAAACTGGCACCAATTGCCAATAATTCGTCATTAAAATCATAGTGCGGATTATGCAATGCCGCATCAGGATGATGACGACCGTTGCCTATCCAAAAATAGGCGCCGGGTTTGTGTTCCAACATAATGGCGAAATCTTCTGCTGCTGCGCTGGGCGGCGGATTATGGATAACGTTTTCCGCGCCAAGCAAGCGGCGGCTGATATCTAAGGCATAGCGCGCTTGGGCGAAATGGTTGCGCGTGGGCGGATAGCGGCGGTCATAATGTACTTCCGCCTGCGCACCCAATGCCTGCGCAATCCCTTGAGCGGTATCGCGGATACGGCTTTCCAATAAATCGCGGATTGGCGGACGGAAAGAACGTGTACCGCCGCTTAAGCGCACTTGCGCAGGAATGATGTTGTACATATCGCCGCCGTGCATTTGGGTCACACTCAATACCGCTTTATCCGTCGCGGCGACATTGCGGCTGACCACAAGCTGCAAAGCGGAAATGATTTGCGCGGCAACCGCAACGCTGTCCACCCCCTGCTCGGGATGCGCGCCATGACAGCCGCGTCCGCGAATATCGATATCGAAGCAATCAAAAGACGCCATGACTTCATCATCATGCACCGCCGCTTTGCCAAGCGGCAAATCCGGCCAATTGTGCATGCCGAATACCGCATCGACAGGGAATTGCTCGAACAATCCTTCCGCAATCATGCGTCCGCCGCCGCATTCGTTTTCTTCGGCAGGTTGAAAAATAAACACGGCGGTGCCGGCAAAATCGCGATGTTCGCTTAAATATTTGGCAGCGCCCAAGAGCATGGCGGTATGCCCGTCATGCCCGCAGGCATGCATTTTGCCCTTGACGGTCGAGCAATGGGCGAATTGATTGGCTTCAAGAATATCCAGCGCATCCATATCGGCACGCAGACCAATCATCGGACCGGCTTGACTGCCTTTCAGCACACCGACCACGCCGGTTTTCGCCAAACCTTGATGCGTTTCGATGCCCCAATCGCGCAGCAGCTGCGCCACAATGCCGGAAGTGCGGATTTCTTCATAAGCGGTTTCGGGATGACGATGAAAATCCTGCCGCCAAGCGCGCATCAGTTGATCAATCGTGCCGCCAGATGGAATTGCCTGCATAGTAGTCTCTTATTCAGAGAAAAAACGGCATTATACGCCGCGACTTCCGCCTTGCAAGCCGGCAAATTTACCGGCCAAAGACAAAAAGAAAACCGCTAAACGAGAACGATTTGCAAAACAAATTATTTTTAAAATGCTTGATGAGCTTTTTAAAGCATGAATTTCTGCTTAAAAACGGACTTAAGGCTTGATAATAAGGGGTTAGCAGTATATAGTACGTTTGTCGTTCTATATTATTTAGGGAGAGCCGGATGCTGCGCATCACCAAAGAAAGCGAGTACGCTTTTTTGCTTTTGAGCGCCTTGCTCGCCGAAGATGATACCCCGAAAAGTGCAACGACACTAGCGCAGCTGACAGGGATTGCCGCCCCTATGACCGGTAAAGTGCTCAAGCGATTGGTTCGTCATGATATTTTAATTTCCACGCGCGGTTCGCGCGGAGGCTATGTCTTATCAAGAGCGCCGCATGAGATTTCCGCTTTGCAGGTGGTAGAGGCAATGGAAGGTGTGCCGGAATTGGTTGATTGCGCCCATCGTGCGGTCTCTTGCGCCTTGGCGCAGTATTGCACGGTCAGCCCTTTTTGGCAGCAGCTGAATCAGGAGATCAATCAGATGTTGGCGGGGAAAAATTTGGCGGATATGCAGCGCGACGAGCGCCGCCTGCGGCATATGAAAACGCATCCGCATGCGGTTTAAACAAGCTAAGGTTAATCATGAGTCAAAATGAAGAATTGAAACAAATTGCCGCGACTGAATACCAGTTTGGCTTTGAAACCCAGATTGAGCAGGAAACCCTGCCGCCGGGGCTGAATGAGGAGGTTATCCGTCAGATTTCCGCGATTAAACGCGAGCCGGAATGGCTGCTGGAATGGCGTTTGACGGCATATCGCACATGGCTGGAAATGGAGGCGCCCGATTGGGGGCATTTGAATATCGCGCCGATTGATTATCAAGCGGTCTCTTATTATTCCGCGCCCAAATCGAAAAAAGACGGACCTAAGAGTTTGGACGAGGTCGATCCGGAATTGCTGGAGACGTACAAAAAGCTCGGCATTCCTCTGGAAGAACAGGAAATGCTGGCGGGCGTGGCGGTAGATGCGGTATTCGATTCGGTTTCCGTCGCCACCAGTTATAAAGAGCGTTTGGCAAAAGACGGCATTATTTTCTGCTCTTTTTCCGAGGCGGTGCAGGAGCATCCCGAACTGGTCAGACAATATTTAGGCACAGTGGTCTCGCCGAAGGATAATTATTTTGCCGCCTTAAATGCGGCGGTCTTTACCGACGGTTCCTTTTGCTATATTCCGCAGGGCGTGCACTGCCCGATGGAATTATCCACCTATTTCCGCATTAATGCCGCCAATACGGGGCAATTCGAGCGGACGCTGATTGTGGCAGACAAAGGCAGTTATGTCTCTTATCTGGAAGGCTGCACCGCACCCAAACGCGAAGAACATCAATTGCATGCAGCGGTGGTAGAAATTTATGCGCACGAAGACGCGAGCGTGAAATATTCCACCGTGCAGAATTGGTATCCCGGCGATAAGGACGGCAAAGGCGGAATTTATAATTTCGTGACCAAACGCGGATTGTGTCAGGGCGCGCGGAGCAAGATTTCTTGGACGCAGGTGGAAACCGGTTCGGCGATTACTTGGAAATACCCCAGCTGCGTCTTACGCGGCGACGATTCGGTCGGCGAGTTTTATTCGGTGGCATTGGCGCGCGATTATCAGCAGGCGGATACCGGTTCGAAAATGATTCATATCGGCAAGAACACCAAATCGACGATTATTTCTAAGGGTATCTCTTTAGGTCGCGCACAAAATGCCTACCGCGGTTTGGTGCGGATTTTGCCGACGGCGGAAAACGCACGCAATTTCTCGCAATGCGATTCTTTATTAATCGGTAGCGATTGTGGCGCGCATACTTTCCCCTATTTAATTACGCAAAATCCCAGCGCGCAAGTCGAACATGAGGCGACTACCGCCAAAATCGGCGAAGATCAGATTTTTTATTGCATGCAGCGCGGCTTATCCGAAGAAGATGCGGTGAGCTTGATTGTGAACGGTTTTTGTAAACAGGTATTTCAGGAATTGCCAATGGAATTTGCGGTGGAAGCGCAACGTCTGATTGAGCTGAAATTGGAAGGCAGTGTTGGTTAAGAGTAAGAGAAAAATGTTAAAAATTGAAAATTTACATGTTGAATTAGAAGACGGCAAAAAAATCCTTAATGGTATTTCTTTGGAAATTCTTGCCGGAGAGGTGCATGCGATTATGGGCCCCAACGGTTCGGGCAAATCGACTTTGGCAAATGTGCTGGCAGGTCGCGAAGGCTATGAAGTCACTGAAGGACATGTCTGGTACGAAGGCAAAGATTTGCTGGCGCTCGACCCTGAAGAACGCGCCCGCGAAGGCTTGTTTTTAGCCTTCCAATATCCGGTGGAAATTCCTGGCGTCAGCAATTTGTACTTCTTAAAATCCGCCTTAAACGCCAAACGCGTGCATCAGGGCTTGCCGGAAATCGATGTGATGGATTTCCATGCTTTGCTGCAAGAACGCATGAAGCAGGTCAAAATGGGCGAAAACTTCCTCAGCCGTGCCGTGAATGTCGGTTTTTCCGGCGGCGAGAAAAAACGCAATGAAATCCTTCAAATGGCCGTTTTAGAACCGACATTGGCGGTGCTTGACGAAACCGATTCCGGCTTGGATATCGACGCTTTGCGCGTGGTGGCGGAAGGCGTGAACGCTTTGCGCGATGCCCGCCGTTCTTTCTTAGTAATCACACATTATCAGCGTTTATTGGAATATATCGTGCCTGATGTGGTGCATGTCTTGGTTAACGGCGAAATTGTGCAAAGCGGCGGCAAAAAATTGGCATTGGAGCTGGAAGCACGCGGTTATCAGGAATATCGCGGCGAAGAAACAGGCGCATCGCGCAATTAGGAGGCATGATGTCTGATTCGATGATTACAGAATTGCTGGCGCATGCCAGTGATTCCGCTGCCAAGCAAAAAGCCTTGGCTTATCCGAGCCTGTCGCGTGCCGAATCATGGCGCTGGACGCCTTTGAAAGCCTTGCGCAGCATCAGCCGCCGCGTGGACTGCGCCGCTTACCAATATGATTTTCCGGATGCGGTGCGGGTGTCCGAAGCTGATGAAGCGCGCGATTTGGATATGGCTTTCTTGCACAGCCAAATCGACGCGCCTTTTGCCGCCGTCAATATGGCATTAGCCGATGATGTGCTGCATATCCGCATTCCCGCGCAAACATTCGAGCAACCGCTGGCGATTCATTTGGATGCGGTGGGCAAAAAATGGCAATTTTCGCGGATATTGATTGAAGTGGCGGCAGAGGCGAAAGCGGCTTTATGGCTGGATATGCGTGCCGAACGCGAGGCGGCGCAACTGCCTTTGATTGCGCTGGAAGTCGGCGCAAACAGCGAATTCGATATGGTGCTGTGGCTGGGCGCGGCGGATGAGGGTGCGAATACGCAATGCGCCTATATCGGCGCCAAGCAGCAAGTACACAGCAAACTGCGCATTAATGCGGTGCAAAGCGGCGCAGCATTCGCGCGAGTGGACGTGCAAGCGGAGATTCACGGCGCAGAGGCGGAATTTTTATTCGGCGGCGTACAGATGCTCAGCGGCGAGCAAGTCGGCGATTATCATGTGAACGTGCGCCATATGAGCGAAGGCAGCCAAAGCAATCAAATCGTGCGCGGCGCTTTGCGCGACAAATCCAACGGCATTTTCGACGGCATGATTTATGTCGCCCACGGCGCACAGCAAACCGATGCCAAGCAAGACAGCCGCTATATCCTGCTCTCAAACGAAGCCAAATCGCATTCCGTGCCGCGTTTGGAAATTTATGCCGATGACGTGCAATGCGCGCACGGCTCGACAGTCGGCTTTTTAGACCCTGAATCGCTGTTTTATCTGCAATCGCGCGGTATTGACCTAGAAGCGGCACAAGTGATGCTGATCAGCAGCTTCTTGCATGAAGCGGTGGTCGTGGAGCATGAAGCCTTAGCCGCCAATTTGCACGAAGCGATTACTCAAACATGGACAGGCGGCGATGAAGACTGATTTAGCCGGCGAATTTCCCATCCTCAGCCGTCAAATACACGGCCATCCCCTGACCTATTTAGACAATGCCGCCAGCACGCAGAAACCCCTGCGCGTGATTGAAGCCATGCAACATTGTCTGCAACATGAATACAGCAACATTCATCGCGGTGTGCATTTTCTTTCGCAGCAACTGACCCAGCAATATGACCGCGTGCGCGAAAAAACCGCCGCCTTTCTTAATGCCGCATCCGCGCAAGAAATCGTCTTTACCAAAGGCACGACCGAGGCGCTGAACCTCTTAGCCTCTTCTTTGGGCGAATTGCTGCTGCAAGTAGGCGACAAAGTATTGATCAGCGCCATGGAGCATCATGCCAATATCGTGCCTTGGCAAATCGCCTGCCGCCGCTTTGGTGCGCAACTAGTCGTTTTGCCGATGAACGACAAAGGCGAACTGCTTACAGAAGACTTTGATACCTACTTAGACGGCGTCAAAATTTTCTCTATCTGCCATGTCTCAAATGTATTGGGCAGTATCAATCCCATCGCGCCGCTCATCGCCAAAGCCAAAGCGCGCGGCATTACCACGATTGTTGACGGCGCGCAGGCGGTGGCGCATCTGCCAGTAGACGTGCAGGCGCTGGGCTGCGATTTCTATGTTTTTTCAGGACATAAACTCTACGGACCGACCGCCGTCGGCGTTCTCTACGGTCGCTACGAACTTTTAGAAGCCATGCCGCCCTATCAAGGCGGCGGCGACATGATTTTATCCGTGAGCTTTGAAAAAACCCTTTACGCACCACCGCCGCTGAAATTTGAAGCCGGCACGCCGCCGATTGTGGAAGTCATCGGCTTGGGCGCGGCATTGGACTGGCTGCAAGACATCGGTTTACCGAACCTCGCCGCACATGAAGAACAGCTGCGCATAGAAGCGGAAGCCGCGTTGGGCGAATTGAACGGTATACGCATCTACGGACAAGCCGCACAAAAAGCGGCGGTCATTTCCTTCACTCTGCAAGACATTCACCCCCATGATGCGGGAACGATTATGGACAGCCGCGGCGTCGCCGTACGCGTCGGACATCATTGCGCCGAACCGATTATGCGCTTCTTCGGCATTCCCGCCACTATCCGTGCCTCATTTGCCGCCTACAATGATAGCGCGGACATCGCACGTTTAGTCGCAGCCGTCAAAACCACTCAGGATTTATTCGCATGAATGATTTAAAAACCCTTTATCAAGAAGTCATTCTTGACCACAGCAAAAAACCGCGCAATTTTCATGCCCTAGAACCGCACAGCCATGCCGCGACCGGACATAATCCGCTGTGCGGCGATAATCTGAAAGTCTTTGTGCGGGTGGAAAACGGCGTCATACAGGATGTGAGCTTTGTCGGCGACGGCTGCGCCATCTCCAAAGCCTCCGCCTCTTTGATGACGGAAATGGCAAAAGGTAAAAGCATAGAAGAATTTCAGCAACTCTATGCCCAATTTCATCAGGTAGCGACCACACAAGAGCCGATTCCGGCGGATTTCGGCAAACTGCAAGTCTTGGCAGGAGTGCGCGACTATCCCTCGCGCGTCAAATGCGCCACCTTGGCTTGGCATACCTTAGATGCCGCCTTACATCATCAAGACAGCGCCAAAACCGAATAACAGGAAGCATTATGGAATTTGAGCAAATCCCCTTTCAAAAAGATATTGACGACCCCGCCTTATCGCCGCTCGAGCGCGACATCATCACCGAGCTAAAAAGCGTTTATGACCCTGAAATTCCCGTCGATATCTACGAATTAGGGCTGATATACGATATTCAATACGATGAAAAAACCGGACAAGCCGATATTCATATGACCCTGACCGCACCAGGCTGTCCTGTGGCAGGCGTCATGCCGGATTGGGTCAAAGAAGCGGTGGAAAGAGTTGACGGCGTAGAGCATTGCGAAGTGCATATGGAATGGGATCCGCCTTGGCGCATGGACATGATGAGTCTGCGGGCAAAAATCGAACTAAACATGATTTAAACCGATAAAAACAAAAGCCTAAAACTAAACACTTTAGGCTTTTATATGATCGGAGAAGTAAAAAATAATACAAGAAATATGTGAAAACAGTACAGCAAACCAAACTTGTAGGGGCTTTTTATTTCTTTAAAGCGCGGATTTCCTTTTTGATACAGTTACTGCGGTAGGCTGGAATAATTTCGCCTAACGTAAAAAAAGTAGTACTCAGGCGGCGAGCCGCAGACAGTGTAAGAGTGTACGGCAAGGCAAGCCAACGCCGTAATATTTTTTCAATTCTTCGACTATATAGAGCAAAAGAATAACAAACTGCAATCGCAAAAATCATACAAGTCTAAATCCTAAATCAACAGGCAATATGGGTCTTATACTTCTAATTTAACATAACACACATTCTGCGAACTCTTTTCTTTTTTTGATTTTTTTAGGGCGCGCGCACTGCGTGCGGGAAAATTAACGGTTTTCGGGCAAAGGGACATTTTAGGTGCTGTTTTCGAGTTCTTTAGCTCTAAGGGACAAAATAGGTGCTATCTAGCGTTTTTTAAGCAAAATAATCTTTTATAAACTTAACCTTATTGTCCTTTTCCATGCCGCAATGACAAGCTA
>NZ_JBXGGR010000087.1:0-10535 GCF_056855035.1 Suttonella sp. | reverse complement strand
TTTTTGGAGTTTTACCAAAAGAAGGCTTGCAAAATTTAACGGTGTAAGCAAAAATTTCGAATGGCATTTGAAAGAATGCGAATGGCGCCGGAAGCGGGGTATTGATGATTTAGAAAAATCATTTATGGTCGCTTCTGCAATGAATTATACCAATCACTCTGCTAGTCTAGAGCCTAAAGATATTTGGAGAGATTGATGTTTCAACATACAGAGCGACACATAAAGCGTCGCTCTGTATGTTGCCCTGAATTGGAAGAGATTACACCTCTCCCACAAGATTATCCTCCCTAAAGGGAGGGGTTTCAACCAGTAAGGAAATTTTGATGAAAGCCACAACCAAAAGACCGTTTAAATATCGCAAGTATTTATCCCTCATTATTTTAGTCGTCATGTTTCTGCTGTTGACGGTTTCAACCTTATTGCTGAACTATCTATCCGCCGCACGCTTTGCCGAATTGGCTCAAGCGCTTGATGTTTCCGGACAACAGGGCGCGATTACACAGCAATTATCCAAAAACCTTTACGACATTAATTTATACATTCAAGAAGCCTTAGCGCAAAAAGCCCTACTTTCTCAAACGGCGCAGCGGGAAGTCGAGCTGGAGGAATTACCGCAAATTGCCATTTATAAGATTGCGGAAATTCAGGCGCAACGCGATTTATTCGCTCAAGGCTTGGCGGCATTTCAAAGAGGCGGCAGCGTCAGCGGCACAGACGGCAACAGCGTAAACCTATCTGCTGCCGACAATCCTGCGGCGGTAAAAAGCTTGGCGGAAACCCAGAAAATTTGGACGCCTTATCTGGGTTTGCTCGATAACTTCATTCGCGATACGCAAAAAGGCGTGGTATCGGAGCAAACCAGTAACTATCTGGTCGATTATTCGCGTCTGTATAATCAGGCATTATTGACCGAAGCCAATCATCTATCCGCCGCTTTGAATACGGAAATTGCCAAACAATCCGAACTATCCGAACAAATTCAATTGGGCGGCTTGGCATTGGCATTTCTCTTATTCTTCTTCATCGTCTTCGGCGCTCTGCGTCAATTACTGCAAGGCGACAGCCGCTTAGCCATTGCCCGTCAGCAGACCACCGATATTTTGGATACGGTAAATGAAGGCTTATTCCTGATTGACAAAGAATTGGTGATTTCCGACGAATATTCGCGCAGCTTGGAATCGATTTTGCAGAAAAAGGATCTGCAAGGCAGAACCTTATTAGAAATTTTGCAGGACTCAATTTCAGAAGCGGATTTGAACAATGCCAAATTATTCGTCGATCAGCTATATAACGGTTGGGTAGTGGAAGAATTAATCCAAGATTTAAATCCCTTAAAGCAAATTAAGACCAATATTTTAGCAGACGACGGCACGGTAAAAACCAAATATCTGGATTTCAACTTCTTGCGCATCAACAATGGGCAAAACGATGAAGTGAATAAGGTATTTGTCAGCGTGGTCGATATAACCGAAGCGGTGCTTTTGGAAAGAAATCTTGAAAAAGTAAGAGAACAGCATGACCGCGAATTGGAAATGATCGGCACTATTTTATCCATCGATCAACAGCATTTATTGTCATTCATTGCCAATACCAAGCAAAGAATCGATAAGATGAACGAAGTCTTAAAACAAAAAGTGCATGGACGCATGGGCTTGCGCGATAAAAGCAATCTGCTCTTTCGCGAAATGCACAGCCTGAAAGGCGACGCTTCGGCTTTGGGCTTGGAAGGCTTTGTTAATGCGGCGGAAAGACAGGAAGAGCTCTTAAAAGAATTGCAACGGCGTGCCAATCTGAGCGGCAATGACTTCCTGTCCTTTACCGTAAACTTGGAAGAAATGCTGGAATTAAACCAATTCATCAGCAATTTGATCGAACGCCTGCGCATCATGGGTCGCAGCATGAACCATGCCGAAGAAGGCGCCAATACCTCCGCAAGTCTGCAGGCAGACAAGGCCATTCCGCAGACGCATTGGAAAGTCTATTTCGAACAGTATGCGCAAAGCATTGCCCAACGCTACGGCAAACAGGTACGTCTGCAATGCGAAGGCTTCGACGAAGTGTATGCGCAAGACGAGCAATTTACGGTTTATAAAGATATTGCCGTCCAGCTTTTGAAAAATGCGATTGTGCACGGCATCGAAATGCCCGAAGTGCGCGAGGCGGCGGGCAAACCGGCGCAAGGCACGATCAAACTCTTGCTGCGTAACAACGCCAAAGGAGAATTGTGCTTAGGTATTGAAGATGACGGACAAGGCATTCAATTGGATCAATTGCGGCAAAAAGCGGTAGAAGCCGGTTTGGCAAGCGCCGCCTCGGCGCAGCAGATGTCCGAACAGGCGCTGTACGGCATCATGATGACCTCCGGCATTTCCACCACCAAACAGCAAACCCAAGATGCCGGACGCGGCGTAGGTATGGATATTGTGGCCGATTTGGTAAAATCGGCTCAAGGAAAATTAAGTGTAACAAGTAAAGAAGACCAGTTCACGAGAATTGTGGCGGTTTTCCCAGCAAAATAGAGGATTAACTATGGCATATACCTTAATGGTTGTCGATGATTCAAATATTATCCGCAACAGAATCGCAAGAAGTTTTGCCGATTCAGACATCCAGATCGTGGCTTCCGCCAAAGACGGCGAAGAAGCAGTGGCAAAATTCGAGCAATTTCAGCCTGATTTGGTCACAATGGATTTAACCATGCCACATATGGACGGCTTGGAATGCATCAAACGCTTGGTTGCCAAAGGCACTGGCGTGAGCATTTTAGTCGTTTCCGCCTTATCGGATAAAGCCACAGCTTTATTAGCTTTGCAATACGGCGCACGCGGATTTATCTGCAAGCCCTTTAATGAAAACGATATTAAAGGGGCTTTGGAAAGAATGATTGCCATGCAGGAAAAAGCGAAAAAATAAAGCGCTGACAAGAAAAAAGAGCGGTCACACTGTGCCGGTCTTTTTTTTGTCTTTATATTATTTTCGGAGAAGCGAAAAAGTAGTACAAGGCAGCGAGCCGCAGACAGTACAAGAGCGTACGGCAAAGCGAGCTAATACTGTAATAGGTTTTTAAGTCTTCGACTATAGTCGAAGAGTTAAAAACCACAGAGATGTTTCAACACACAAAGCGACACATAAAGCGTCGCTCTACGTGTTCCCCTGACTTGGAAGAGGTTACACCTCTCCCACAAGATTATCCTCCCTAAAGGGAGGGGTTTCAACCAGTAAGGAAATTTTGATAAACACATATGAATCCTTGGACAATCCGCCCCGCAGAAGAAAGCGACGTCGCCGCCATTACGCACATCTACAATCATTATTCCCTACACTCCGTCATCAGCTTTGACGACAGCCCGCAATCCGAAGCGCAGAAACTCGCGCAAATGCGCAGCATTCTTGCCCATGGCGAATATCTGATTGCCGAAATGCAAGGCAAACTTATCGGCTATGCCTATGCCAAACCGTGGATGGAGCGCCCTGCCTATGCGCACAGTTTTGAAAGCACGATTTATTTGGACGCCGAACGCTCGGTAGAACGCTGCCGCGGCTTGGGCGCCGCCTTATATCAAGCCTTGATAGACAAACTTGCCGCGCGCGGTGATGTGCATGTCTTAATCGCCAATCTGACCTTGGGCAACCGTCCCAGCGAAGCCCTGCATGAGAAATTGGGCTTTCGCAAAATCGCCGAATTTCCCGAAGTCGGCTTTAAATTCGGACGTTGGCTGGGCATTCAATATTATGCCTACTATTTCCCCAAGCCATTATAGTCAAAGAATTGAAAAAGTATTACGCCGTTGGCTCGCCTTGCCGTACGCTCTTGTACTGTCTGCGGCTCGCCGCCTTGTACTACTTTTTCACTTCTGCGGCTATAGACGCAGCATAAAGCCGCTCTATCTATGGCGATTTATGATACCTTAGCCACTTTTGCCGCTAGGCAAGGCGAATCTTTTATTCCATGAGTTACAGCACATGGCAGCTCGGTCTGCCGCAATCTTTAAACGCCGCGCGCATTCTTTGCTACGACAGCGAATTTGTCCGCGAGCGGCATTATTATCCGAAACTGGCTTTGCTTCAGCTCTATCAGCCGGATTGGGCGCAGGTGCAATTATGCGATCCGATGCAGCAGGCAATGGAGGGACTGTGGGCGCAGCTTGCCGCCCATGAGGCGCCGCTGGTGCTGCATGCGGGCAGTCAAGATATCGAATTGATGTACAGCATCGGCGGGGTGCTGCCGCGGCAAATCCGCGATACGCAAATCGGCTTTGCTCTGTGCTATCCGCAGAAAGCAATCAGCTATGCCGATATGGTGGCGCATTATTTGGGCATTTTGCTGCCCAAAAGCGAGACCCGCAGCGATTGGCTGGCGCGCCCGTTGTCGGCGGCGCAATGCGATTATGCCGCCGATGACGTCTCACTATTGGCGCAAGTCTATCCTTTATTGGTGGCGGATTTGCAAGCCTTGGGACGGCTGGCTTGGTGGCAGGAAGAATGCGCGCGTCAATTGGCGCAAGCTCTTGCGCCGCCTGCGCCGCTGCCTTGGTACAAATTGCGCGGTGCGCCGCAGCATTTACGCGCCGCCCATTACGTCGCCGCACAGGCATTAGTGGATATTCGCGAGCAGATTGCCGCCGCCAAGGATTTGCCGCGGCGCAAGGTTTTAAGCGATGAGGATTTGGTTGCTGCGGCACGCCGTCAGCCTGAAAATGCGCTGGACTTGGCGGAATTGCTGTCGCCGGCGCATCCGATGCTGCAAGACAGCGCGGCGATTGAGGCGGCATTTGCGCGTTATCGTCAAGAAAGTCCGCCGACGCCCGAACGTAGTTTGCGTTTGGCGGCGCGCGAGCAAAGTCGCTATCAGAAATTGGAAAAATATGTGCATCGCACGGCGGCGGCACTCAATATCAGCGACGAGATGCTGGCAACGCCGCGGCAGATGCGCGAGTGGCTGAAAGACAAAGACAATGCCCTGCTCAATCAGGGTTGGCGGGCGGCATTTTTTCAGTCGATAGAGTTATAAGGTATAGGTATGGAAAATCAAAGCGCTATTTCTTCGTATGACAATGCTGAGCGGGTCAAAGAGCCGCCGCGTTCCAGCGATGCCGAGCAGGCGGTCATCGGCGCCTTATTGCTCGACAATCAATGCTGGGACGAAGTCAGCGAGGTCGTGCAGGCGGAGGATTTTTATTATTACAACAACCGCCTGCTTTTCTCGGCGATTGCCGAATTGGCGGAGCGCAACGAGCCTTTCGACCGCCCGACTTTGCTCACGCGTCTGCGCGATAAGGAAGAATTGGACAAGGCGGGCGGCGACGAGTATTTGCGCCGTATTGCGATGGAAGTGCCGAGTACAGTCAATGCCAGAATTTATGCACAAATCGTGCGCGAACAAAGCATTAAGCGGCGTTTGATTAGCGCCGCTGGCGAGATTGCCAACAGCGCCTTTTTCCCCGAGGGACGCGATGCGCGCACGATTTTGGATAATGCCGAGAGCAAGATTTTCGCCATTACCGAGTCTTTCGATCGCGGCGGCAATCAGGGTTTGATGAGTACGCGGCAAGTCTTGGCGGAAACTATCGATTTGATTGAAAAAATGGCGCAGATTGACGGCGAGGTAACCGGCATTCCCACTGGCTTTACCGAGTTGGACAATATGACCAGCGGTTTGCAGCGCGGCGATCTGATTATTATTGCCGGACGTCCTTCGATGGGGAAAACGGCGTTTTCCATCAATATTGCGCAAAGTGTGGCTTTGCTGGCGGAATTGCCGGTAGCGATTTTTTCCCTTGAAATGCCGGCGCGGCAATTGATGCTGCGGATTTTGTCTTCTCTAACTAAAATTCCGCAAAACCAGCTGCGCCGCGGTCAATTCAATCAAAATCACAATGCCTTCCAATATGCGGTCGGCTCGCAATTGATGAATGCGAAGATTTTTATCGACGACAGTTCCAATATTTCCCTTAACGAAATCCGCAACCGCTGTCGCCGCTTAAAACGCGAGCAGGGAGAATTGGGCTTGATTTTGATTGATTATATGCAATTGATGGAATTGCCCACCGGCGGCGGCTCGGATTTGAACCGCGCCACTCAAATCGGCGATTTGTCGCGCGGTTTGAAATTATTGGCAAAAGAATTGGAAGTGCCGATTATCGCGCTGTCGCAGTTGAACCGCTCTTTGGAAAGCCGCACCGATAAACGCCCGATTATGTCGGATATCCGCGAATCGGGGGCGATTGAGCAAGATGCGGATTTGATTATGTTTGTCTATCGCGATGTGGTGTATAACAAGCAAAATGCCAATCCGCGCGCGGCGGAAGTCATTATCGGCAAGCAGCGTAACGGTCCTATCGGCACGGTGCCGCTGATTTTTGAAGGCGAGTTTTCGTTGTTCCGCGATGCCGCCCCTTCTATTGATGACGACGATTATTAAGGAATGCCATGCGTCCATTGAAAAAAATCATTGACCTTGCCGCGCTGCGCCACAATTGGCAGGTTTTGCAAGCCCAGGCGCCGCAGGCGCGCATGATGGCGGTGGTCAAAGCCAATGCCTACGGGCATGATGCCCTGAGCGTGGCGCAGGCCCTTGCCGATGTCGCACCCTGTTATGCGGTGGCGTGTAGCGAGGAGGCCGTGGCTTTGCGGGCGGTAGGGCTGCGGCAGGCGATTGTCTTATTGGAAGGGATTTTCAATCCCGAGGAAATCGCCCTGTGCGCCGAGCAGGATTTGCAACCGGTGATTCATCATCAGCGGCAGTTGGATTGGCTGGCTGCCGCGCAAACGCCGCTCAAGGCTTGGTTGAAAATCGACAGCGGTATGCACCGCTTGGGTTTTGCGGCGGCGGAGAGCGAGGCTTTGTTTGCGCAGGCATTATGTATGCCCTATGTGGATTGGCAGGGTGTGGTCAGTCACTTTGCCTGTGCCGACAGCGAGGATTTGTCGCATGCGCAGGGGCAATTGGCGCAGTTGCAACATCTGCAGCTGCCCGATACTTGGCAGCGCAGCTATGCCAATTCCGCCGCCATATTCCGTCTGCCGGCGGCGCAAAGCGAATGGTTGCGCGCAGGGATTATGCTTTACGGTCTCTCGCCTTTTGAAGGCAGCTGCGGCGCGGATTTCGGTTTGCAGGCAGTCATGACTTTGCATACCGAAATTCTAGCGACGCATTATTTATCACAAGGCGAGAGCGCTGGCTATGCGCAAGGTTTTATCGCGCCGAGCGAGGGCTATCTTGCCACGATTGCGATTGGCTACGGCGATGGTTGGGCGCGGCGGATTGAGAGCGGCAAAGTGCCGGTTTTGATTGAGGGCAGGCGCTATTATTTGGTCGGGCGCGTGGCGATGGATATGGCTTTGGTCTGGCTGGGGGCGGAGAATTATCCTGCCGGCACGGCGGTGGAGCTGTTCGGCAAGCAATTGGCGGCGGAAGAGGTAGCGGCAGCGGCAGAGACGATTCCTTATACCTTAAGCACGATGCTGACGCCGCGGGTGCGTTTGGAAGTCCATCATGGCTAGGGCGAAAACGCGTTTTGTCTGCCAGTCCTGCGGCAGCAGTTTTCCCAAATGGCAGGGCAAATGCGATGCCTGCGGCGAGTGGAATACCCTGCAAGAAGAAGCGGTCGTCGAGACGAAAACGCCGCCGCGTGGCGGGCGCAGCGGCGGTTATGCAGGGGTTGCCGCCGGTCAGGTGCAACGTCTGCATGAGGTGGATTTACACCGCGATACGGTCATGCCGAGCGGCATTAGCGAATTTGACCGTGTTTTGGGCGGCGGTTTGGTGCGCGGCAGCGTAGTCTTAATCGGCGGCGATCCGGGTATCGGTAAATCGACTTTACTGCTGCAAACGGTGCATCATTTGGCGCAGCAGGTGGAATGCCTGTATGTCAGCGGCGAGGAAAGTCCGCGTCAGATTGGTTTGCGCGCCCAGCGTTTGGGTTTGTCGCGCGAGAAAATCGCCTTATACAGCGAAACCCAAATCGAGCGGATTTTAGCTACCGCCGAAGCGCATCAGCCGCAAGTCTTGGTCGTGGATTCGATTCAAACCCTGTATTCCGAAGCCCTGTCCGCCGCTCCCGGCGCTGTCAGCCAATTGCGCGAATGCGCGGCGCAATTGGTGCGTTTTGCCAAAAACAGCGGTACGACCGTGTTTCTCATCGGACATGTAACCAAAGAAGGCGCGATTGCCGGTCCGCGCGTTTTAGAGCATATGGTCGATACGGTGCTGTATTTTGAAAGCGAGGCGGGCAGCCGTTTTCGTATGTTGCGCGCGATTAAAAACCGCTTCGGGCCGGTGAATGAACTGGGCATGTTCGCGATGCTGGAAAACGGCTTGAAAGCGGTCAGCAATCCCTCGGCGATTTTTTTATCGCGCCCCGATGGCAATCAGGCGGGCAGCGCGATTTTCCCTGTCTGGGAAGGCAGTCGCGCCTTATTGGTGGAAGTGCAGGCATTGGTCGATGCCAATAGCGGCAATTATGCCCGTCGCGTCACGCAGGGCTTTGACGGAGGGCGTTTGGCAATGTTGCTGGCGGTATTAAATCGTCACGGCGGCATTTCCATGCACGATATGGATGTGTATGTGAATGTGGTCGGCGGGCTGAAAATCAGCGAAACCGCCTCGGATTTGGCGGTCTTGGCGGCGGCGGTCTCGAGTTTGCGCGGCAAAGCGATTGCGCGCGATACCGTGATTTTCGGCGAAGTCGGCTTGGCAGGAGAATTGCGCCCTGCCGCCAACGGCGAAGCCAGAATTAAGGCGGCAGAACAACATGGCTTTAAAAAATTGATTTTACCGCGCGCTAATCTGCCCCGCGCCCGTGCTAAACTGAGCATCTATGCCGCAGATACCTTGTCTGAGGCGCTTGAGCAACTTAAAGAAATGGAAGAATAACGATGTCTGAAGCTGAAAAAATCAATTTGGCGGTCTTTCCTGTGGCTGGATTTGGTACGCGCTTTTTGCCGGCTACCAAATCTACGCCCAAAGAAATGTTACCGGTAGTGGATAAACCGCTGATTCAATATGCCGTCGATGAGGCTTATGCCGCCGGTATCCGCAATATGATTTTTGTTACCGGCCGCAATAAATGGTCGATTACCGAACATTACGATATGGCCTATGAATTGGAAACCGAATTGGCCAATCGTAATAAACAAGAATTTATTGACGTCGTGCATCGTATTAAACCCAGTGATATGCACATTACCTTTATTCGCCAAGAAATGGCATTAGGATTGGGGCATGCCGTATTAATGGCGGAACCGATTGTGCGTGATCGTCCATTCGCCGTTTTATTAGCCGACGATTTAATTATTAATAGCAATGGCAACCCTGTGATGAAACAAATGGTCGAGCTTTATAATAAGCATCAGCAAGGCGTGATTGGTGTGCAGCAAGTGCCGGATGAACATACTCATCGCTACGGCATCATTACCGAAGGCGCGAAATTAGATGAGCGCACTTCTACCATTGAAGGCATCGTTGAAAAACCGCGCGCAGGCACCGCACCTTCTAATCTAGCAGCAATCGGGCGCTATATTCTGCCGGGGCGGATTATGCAAATCTTAAAATCTACCAAAGCCGGCGCCGGCGGGGAAATTCAATTAACCGATGCAATTCAAAAATTGATTAAGGAGAAAACCTTATTAGCCTATCGCTATGAGGGCAAACGCTATGACTGCGGCGACAAGCTAGGCTTCTTGCAAGCAAATATCGAATTAGGCTTGGAACATCCGCAATTAGGCAGCGAATTGCGCGATTATTTGCGCAGCCAAACCTTCTAAGTTTTTCTTATCCAAGATCCGATATTGCATCGACTCTTTTTTATTGCTTGCATAAATGAAAAATTGATTTTAAAATATCCGAGTCTTAAGTGACAGTTATTAAATAAACATAAGGAAGCATACATGAATTTAACTCAGCTTTTAGATGAAATTTCAAAATTAGATAATGCGACTTTCGTCGAATTAACCAATCAATTGAGCGCCCAACGCCAAAAACGCGCCCAAGAAATCCAAGCCGTCGCGGAGCAGCAAATCGCCGTATTAACTGGCGGCGAAGCGAAAGCCAAAGGCAAACGCCGTTCGGCAGCTGCTAAATTCGTGCATCCGCAAAGCGGACAAACTTGGACGGGACAAGGCCGCCAACCTAAATGGTTTAGCGAATACCTTGAAAAAGGCGGCAATGAAGAAGATTTAAAAATCAAATAATTTGCCGATAAAGAGCATTTAAAAAAAACCGACCCTTGCGGTCGGTTTTTTATTGCCGCAAGCTATACTCGGAGAAGTGAAAAAGCAGTACAAGGCGGCGAGCCGCAGACAGTACAAAAACGTACGACAAGGCGAGCCAAGTCCGTCATACTTTTTCAATTTCTTGACTATATAGTCAAAGAATTCAAAAAGAGTTACAAATTCACAGGAAGTAAAAGAATAGTTTATCGATGCAATCTAAGCGCCAATCCTTGCGTTTACGTTTAAGCCAAGCCCACATTTTCTCGATTGGGTTCAGAACCGGACTGTATGGCGGTAGCCATAAAATATGATGTCCCGCATCT
>NZ_JBXGGR010000077.1:0-13108 GCF_056855035.1 Suttonella sp. | reverse complement strand
GCGAGGCGCCCGCGCTGTGGCGCGAGATGGCGTGCAGATTCAGCGCGGCGGTCGCGGCGGCAAGCAGGGCGTTTTTGCCTTCCTGCGGCGCAGCGCCGGCATGGGCGGCGACGCCTTTGAATTGCACGTCCAATTTAGAGGTGGCGAGGAAGCCGCTGGAGGTGGCGAGGAAGCCGCTGGAGGCGGCGACAAAATGCCGGTGGGCAACGCCCGTGCCGAGATGGACGGCGATAAAGTAGTCGGCATCATCGACAACGCCCGCCGCGACCATGGATTTTGCGCCGCGTACGCCTTCTTCGGCGGGTTGAAAAATCAGGCGCAGTTTGCCGCAGAGGCGGTCTTTGTTTTGCATAATGAGATGCGCCAGCGCCAGCCCCATGGCGCTGTGTCCGTCATGGGCGCAGGCGTGCATCGAGCCTTCCTTAATCGAGCGGAAGCCCAGTTGCTGCGGACGGTGCGCCGCTTCGCTGCTTTCGAGAATCGGCAGGGCGTCCATATCGACGCGGAAAGCGGTCGTCGGTCCGCTTTTGCCGGTATCCAGTTCGGCGACGACGGCGGTAAAGCCGTCTTTGAAATGGGCAAAAAATTCAGGCTGTGCGCCGTTTGCCAATGCCCATTCGGCATGGGCGGCGGTGGCGGCGGCATCGGGTTTGCCCATGATGGCGTCTTCGCGCATCACTTCGCGCCCGAGGCGCAATGCGTAGCCGAGTTGATGCAGTTCTGCCGCGATGCGGGAGGCGGTGCGCATTTCCAAAAAGCCTTGTTCGGGGTGGCGGTGAAAATCGCGCCGCCAAGCGATGAGTTGTTGTTTGAGATGGTCGTTCATATTGGTTCCTTAAAAATAAGATTCCCCTCCGCAGAGGGGAATGGGTTTAGAGGTGCGCGCCGACGCCGGGCCCGAAGGGAATGCCGAGATAGAAGAAGATCAGTATTAGCACAATCCAGCTGGCGAGGAAGATGAGCGAGTAGGGCAGCATCAGGGAGATGAGGGTGCCGATGCCCGCGCGTTTGTCGTATTTCTGCATAAAGGTCAGAATGACGACCATGTAAGGCATCAGCGGTGTGATGATGTTGGTGGAAGAGTCGGCAATCCGATAGGCGGCTTGCACGAAGCCGGGGTTGTAGCCCAATGCCATAAACATCGGAATGAAGACCGGCGCTTCCAATGCCCATTTTGCCGAACCCGAGGTAATCATAAAGTTCAGAGAGGCGGTGAAGATGATGTAGGCGATAATCAGCTCGATGCCGGTGAAGTTGATGTCTTTGAGGAAGCTGGCGCCGTTGACGGCAATCCATGTGCCGATGTTCGACCATGTGAAGAAGGCGATAAATTGCGCAATGACGAAAATCAAGACGATGTAGCCCGCCAAATCGCGCACGCTTTCGCTCATGTAATTGACCATATCATTGCTGGATTTGATTTTGCCGATGGTAATACCGTAGGTAACGCCGACAATCAGGAAGAAGCCGAACAGAATCGGAATAATGCCTTTGAGGAAGAGCGGCTGCGGGGTCAGGCTGAAGTCGGGATTGCGCAGAATACTGCCCTCCATCACAATCGCTACCGTGAAAAAGACGATGTACATCAAGCCGGCAATGCAGGCATTGCGCAGGGCTTTAGGCGCTTTGGGCGAATCTTCTTCCATGTCCACGCGTACTTCTGCGCCTTCGTAGCGTCCTAAGCGCGGCTCGATAATGCGGGTGGTGATAAAGCCTGCCAATAAGGTCAGCATAAAGACGGAGGCGATGTTGAAATACCAGTTGGCAACAGGTGTGACTTCAATATTGGTATCCACGATTTTTGCCGCTTGGGTAGATATGCCCGCCAAGAGCGCATCGGTGCCGGCAATGAAAAGGTTGGCAGTAAAGCCGGCGCTGGAGGCGGCATAGCCGACTGCCAAGCCTGCCAAAGGATGACGCCCGACTTTATAAAAAACCATTGCCGCAATCGGCGGAATCAGGAGCATAGCGGCATCCGAGGCGATATTGCCCATAATGCCGACAAAGGCTATCGAATAGGTCAGCAGGGCAGGCGGAGAACGCATGATGGAACGGCGGATGGCGTAGTCGAACAAGCCGACTTTTTCCGTCAGCCCGATACCCATCATCATAACCAGCACCAAGCCTAGGGGTGCAAAACCGGTGAAGTTTTTCAGCAGCGAGGTCAGCATGTATTCCACGCCTTCGCCGGAAAAGAGGTTTTTAATCGGCAGCACTTCGCCTTTGCCGGGGTGGACGACGGATAAGCCCTGACTGCTCATCAACCATGAGACGAGCATGACGATTAGGGTCAAATAGACAAAGAGCATGAAAGGGTTGGGCAGTTTATTGCCTATAAATTCCACCACATTGAGAAAGCGGTTGAAAAACCCTTGTTTGGTTTTGGTTTCTGTCATCGAGGAATCTCCTATTTATTTAAGGTTGAGGGACGTATACCGGCGGGAATCGGGTTGCGGTAAGGATTTGCCGCTTGGAAGCGGGCAAATTCCGCCTGAATGTTTTCAAGGACGGCGGCATCTTGCGCGGCTTGCACGCCTGTCAATGCCATGGCGCCGGCAGCACGTAGCATGGCTTTGTGCGCATTGGAAGAAATGCCTTGGCTGGTCATTTGCCAAGTGTGCAAAGCGGTGCCGAGTGCGGCGGTGGAAGTGCTCAGCTGCGCGGTCGGCACCACCCAGCTCACGTCCGCCACATCGGTTGAGCCTGCCATCGCTTCTTCAGAGGCGACATAGGGCGAGATGCTGTCGGAGAGGTATTTGCCGGCGAATTCGCTGCCGTCGCCCACATAGCCGAAGCTGCGCATGAGTCCGAGATAATTTTTGCGCTCGCCTTCTGTGAGGGAGTCGTAAATCCCTTTGGCAAAAGCGATTTCTTCCGCATTGGGCGCTTCGACGCCGATGCTGTGCAAACTCTCGAACAGCAGAGATTCTAAAGCGCGGTTGCCGACATAATTGGAGCAGGCTTTGTCGAAACGGATGCTGAGCTCGGTTTCGGTCATCAATGCCGCGCCTTGGGCAATCTTAATTACGCGCTGATAAATCTCTTCTACTTGCGCCACTTGCGGCGCGCGAATCAGATATAAGACTTCCGCATCCGCCTGCACCACATTCGGCGAAATACCGCCGGTATTGGTTACGGCGTAATGAATGCGTGCTGTCGGAATGATGTGTTCGCGCAAATACTGCACGCCGACATTCATCAACTCCACTGCATCCAAGGCGCTGCGCCCTAAATGCGGCGAGTTGGCGGCATGGGAAGTGATGCCCTTAAAGCGGAAATAGACTTGATAATTTGCCAGCGAACTCAGGCTCATAATGCAGTTGGCGGGCGAAGGATGCCAAGTAAGGGCGAGATGTGTGCCTTCAAACACGCCTTCGCGCACCATAAAGGTTTTGCCGGAGCCGCCTTCTTCGCCGGGACAGCCGAAGAATTTGACCGTGCCGGGGAGTTGATTGGCTTCCAGATAGGCTTTGGCGGCGCAGGCGGCGGCAAAGGCACCCGTGCCTAAGAGATTGTGTCCGCAGCCGTGTCCGATGCTGCATTCGAGTGTGGCTTGGGAAGTCGTTTGATTCGGCACCTGTCCTAAGCCGGATAAGGCGTCGAATTCGCCGAGAAAACCGATGATGGGCGCGCCACTGCCCCAAGTGGCGACAAAAGCCGTCTCGATGCCGCCCGCCTGCCGCTCGACTTGAAAGCCCATGTGCTCGCATTGCGCTGCCAAATAGGCGGCAGACTGATATTCTTCAAAACGTGTTTCAGGATGCCGGAAAATATACTCGCTGACTTCTGTAAAATAATCATGATGTTGCTGTAAATATTCTTTAATGAAATTTAGGGCGCTCATCTGTACTCCTATAGATTGTTTACGTTTTAGGCGGCGCGATTGTAAGGCGGGGATGAAGAATTTGTAAAGAATGCGTCGCGTTCAGCGGCGTTTTAATCCATATTAAAAATGCTGCAATGCACAATGAAAGATTTTTTGTTTTTAAATTACTGAAAAATAGTTATTTATCGTATTGTGCATTTGCATATAATCAAGGCGGAAATAAATTGCACAAAACTTGCTAAGCCTTATTGAATATTAGCTGCGCTTATTGCAAGATGCCCTCAGAGCGGCATTCGGTAAAAGAATAAAAAGCCGTGCCGCTTCGGCTAATAATCGCCGTCGAGATATAGAGATAAGGGCGATGCCTGCACCGCAAAACGGTGCAGGCAGGCACCACATCAGAGCAAATTCTCCCTGCTTATCAAGTTTTCACAATCAAGTCAAATAAGCAATTGCCTAAATCGGCAAACGCAGTACAATAACCGCTTTGGATTTTGCGCGCGGCGCAGTAAGAAAGGATACATATATGGTGGCGATTACTCTCCCTGACGGCAGTATCAAGTCATTTGAAGGGGTAACAACGGGCGCGGCGATTGCCGCTTCCATCGGTGCGGGTTTGGCAAAAGCGGCGATTGCCGTGCAAGTGAACGGCGAATTGCGCGATTTGAGCGATGACATCCGCGAAGATGCCGCCGTATCCATCATTACCGATAAAGACGAAGCCGGTGTGGAAATTATCCGCCATTCTACCGCGCATTTATTGGGTCATGCCTTAAAGCAACTGTATCCGCAGGCGAAAATGGTTATTGGACCGGTAATTGAAAACGGCTTTTACTATGATATCGACAGCGAACATCGTTTTAGCCCTGAAGATTTGCTCGCTTTGGAAGAACGTATGCAAAGCCTTGCCGCCACAGGTTACGGCGTGCAAAAAGTATGGACGCCCGTAAAAGAAGCGCGCGCCATCTTTGCTGCGCGCGGCGAAGATTTTAAAGTCCGCCTGATTGATGATTTTGACGACGGCGTTGAGCAGGTCGGACTCTATTATCATCAGGAATATATCGATATGTGCCGCGGGCCGCATGTGCCGGACATGGGCAAAATTAAAGCCTTTAAACTCACTAAATTATCAGGCTCTTACTGGCGCGGCGATGCCAAAGGCGAGCCTTTGCAAAGAATTTACGGCGTCGCCTTTCGCAATAAAAAAGAACTTGATGCCTATTTGGCGCAATTAGCCGAAGCGGAAAAACGCGATCACCGCAAAATCGGCAAAGCGCAGGATTTATTCCATTTGCAGGAAGAGGCGCCGGGCATGGTCTTCTGGCACGCCAAAGGTTGGACGATTTACCGCGAAATCGAAAACTACATGCGGCACAAATTGCGCAAATACGGCTATCAGGAAGTGCAGGGACCGCAAATTCTTGACCGCAATTTGTGGGAAAAATCGGGGCACTGGGATAAATTCGGCGGCAATATGTTTACTTGCTGCATTGACGAACACGACTATGCGATTAAGCCGATGAACTGCCCAGGACATGTGCAGATTTTCAATCAGGGCTTGCGCAGCTACCGCGAATTGCCGCTGCGCTATGCGGAATTCGGCATTTGTCATCGCAATGAGCCTTCCGGCACTTTGCACGGCATTATGCGCGTGCGCCGCTTTGTGCAGGATGACGGACATATTTTCTGTTCCCGCGCGCAAATCCGCAGCGAAATCGAAAATACCTGCCGCATGGTTTATGAAGTCTATCAAGACTTCGGTTTCACGGAAGTAGAGTTGGCACTGTCCACCCGTCCTGAAAAACGCGTAGGCAGCGATGAGATTTGGGACGAAGCGGAAACCGCGCTTAAATTAGCCTTAGAAGCGCAGGGCTTGGATTACCGCCTGCAACCGGGAGAGGGCGCGTTCTACGGTCCGAAAATCGAATTCACTTTAAAAGACAGCATTGGGCGGCGTTGGCAATGCGGCACCGTGCAGCTCGATTTCTCCATGCCGGAACGTTTGGGCGCGCAATATGTGGATGAAAACGGCGAAAAACAAACACCTGTGATGATACATCGCGCGGTATTGGGTTCATTGGAACGCTTCATCGGCATTTTAATCGAACAATACGCCGGCTGGCTGCCGGTATGGCTGTCGCCGCTGCAAGCCGTCTTGATGCCGATTACCGACGCGCAAGCCGATTATGTGGCTGATGTTGCAAGTCAAATGTTCGAGCAAGATTTGCGCATTGAAAAAGATTTGCGTAATGAGAAGATTAGCTATAAAATCCGCGAACACACGCTCGCTCGCGTGCCTTTTTTATTGGTCGCAGGCGAGAGAGAGAAGGAAGCCGGCACGCTTTCCGTGCGTACGCGCGAAGGCAAAGACTTGGGCTCCATGGCGGTGCAGGACGTTATCGCCATGATTCGCCGGTTAATCGACAGCAAATCACAGGAGATTAGCAATAGCTAAGCAAAACGAAACGCGAGTTAACGAAGAGATTCGCGAATCAGAGGTTCGTTTAATCGACGCCGACGGAGAGCAACGCGGCGTCGTTTCTATCGAAGAGGCTTTGGACGCTGCTTATGAGCAGGATTTAGACTTAGTGGAAGTGGCGGCAACCGCCAAACCCGTGGTCTGCCGTATCATGGATTATGGCAAATACCGCTTTGAACAGCAGAAAAAGCAACAAGAAGCGCGCAAAAATCAAAAGCGCATTCAAGTTAAAGAGATCAAGTTCCGTCCCGGAACAGACGAGGGAGACTATCAGGTCAAACTACGCAACCTGACCCGTTTCCTCGAAAGCGGTGATAAAGCCAAAGTAACGGTGCGTTTTCGCGGTCGTGAAATGGCGCATCAGGATCTCGGTCGTGATTTGCTCAGCCGTATTGAAGCGGATTTATCCGAAGTCGGTACGGTGGAGCAGAAAGCAGGCATGGAAGGTCGCCAAATGGTGATGGTGCTTGCTCCGAAAAAATAACGGCTCGCTTTATAAAAAGGCTGCACGTTTTGTGCAATATATTTTTACGGCAAACAATGCGGAGTCAATAATGCCAAAATTAAAAACCCATCGAGGCGCAGCTAAGCGCATCAAAAGAACCAAAAACGGTTACAAAGTCGGTCATGCTCATGTCCGTCATATTCTGACCAAGAAATCAACCAAGCGTAAGCGTCAATTGCGTGGCACGATGCAAATCCACGAAAGCGATGTGAAAGCAGTTAAACAAATGATTGGTTAAGGAGAATTTAGATGGCAAGAGTTAAACGTGGTGTGCAGGCGCGCGCTCGTCATAAAAAAGTATTAAAAGCAGCAAAAGGTTATTACAACGCTCGCCGTAAGGTGTTTCGCGTTGCCAATCAAGCGGTAATTAAAGCGCGTCAATACGCTTACCGTGACCGCAAAGCGAAAAAACGCGAATTCCGTCAATTGTGGATTGTGCGTATTAACGCGGCTGCCCGTATTCATGGCTTGTCTTACAGCCGTTTTATCAATGGTTTGAAAAAAGCAGGCATTGCAGTAGATCGTAAAATTCTTTCTGAATTAGCGGTATATGACAAAGCGGTTTTCGGCGCTTTGGCAGAAAAAGCAAAAGCGGCTTTATAAGCAATTGCTTGACTGAGTAGTCTTAAGGCTAAATTCCATTCTGGGATTTAGCCTTTTTGTTTTGTATGGACAGATAAGTATAGGTTTTCAGGCGGAGATTTGTTGGCACTTTTGAACAGGACTTTGACTACAGATTTGATTGGAGATTTGCTACAATCCGCGCCTTTACAATAACAAACGGAAATTCTTGTGAGTGAATTAGCTGAATTAGAAGCGGATTTGCAGCTTAATCTGCAAAAGGCTTTGCAGGCGGTGGCAGAAGCGGCGGATATGGCGGCGCTTGAGGCAGTAAAAAATACTTATTTGTCTAAAAAAGGGTATTTCAGCCAGCAGTCGCAGGCAATGGGCAAAGTGGATGCGGCTGTGCGTCCGCAGATGGGGAAAATCATCAATGAAGTGCGCGAGGCTTTCAGCGGCGCTTTGAATGACAGGCAAGAGCTCTTGCAGGCGCAGGAGTTGCAGGCGCGTTTTGCGGCGCAGCAGGTAGATATTACTTTGGCGGGGCGGCGCGGCTTTAGCGGCGGTTTGCATCCGGTGACGCTGACGCGGCAAAGGATTGAGGATTGGTTTGCCAAGCTTGGTTTTACGGTGCGTACCGGTCCGGAAATTGACGATGATTATCATAATTTTACTGCTTTGAATATTTCCGAGCACCATCCGGCGCGCGCGATGCAGGATACTTTTTATTTTGACGTGCAGACGGTCTTGCGCACGCAGACTTCAAATGTGCAAATTCACACTTTGGAAAACGAGCCGCTGCCGCTGCGTATTATTGCGCCGGGGCGTGTGTATCGCAGCGATTCGGATATGACGCATACGCCGATGTTTCATCAATGCGAGGGCTTGGTGGTCGATACGCATTCTACTTTTGCTGATTTAAAAGGTTTGCTGGTGCATTTTTTGCGCGATTTCTTCGAGCGCGAGGATTTACAGGTGCGTTTCCGTCCTTCTTTTTTCCCTTTTACCGAGCCTTCTGCGGAAGTAGATATTGCTTTTTTTGATGAGGGTAGCGAGGCGGAGGCAAAATGGCTGGAGGTCTTGGGTTGCGGCATGGTGCATCCCGATGTCTTGCAGAATATGGGCATTGATATTGAGCAATATCAGGGCTATGCCTTCGGCATGGGTATCGAGCGTTTGGCGATGCTGCGCTACGGTGTGAAAGATTTGCGGATGTTTTTTGAAAACGATGTGCGTTTTTTGCGTCAATTCCAAAATGAATTCTGAGGGTTAAGATGAAAATAAGTAAGGCTTGGCTACAAGCGGATTTCGGTATTGCTGCAGAGGCGCAGGAATTGAGCAAGCGCTTGACGATGGCGGGTTTGGAAGTCGATAGTTTATTGCCTGCCGCTGCTGAATTCAGCGGTGTGGTGGTCGGCGAGGTGCTGGATTTGGTCGCGCATCCCGATGCGGATAAATTGCGTGTAGCAACGGTGAATGCTGGCGGGGAGCCTTTGCAGATTGTCTGCGGGGCGCCGAATGTGGCAAAAGGTGTGAAAGTGCCGGTGGCTTTGATTGGGGCGCAGTTGCCGGGATTGGAGATTAAAAAATCCAAACTGCGCGGCGTAGAGTCTTTCGGTATGTTGTGTTCGGCGCGCGAATTGGGCATGAGCGAAGACCATAGCGGTTTGCTGATTTTGCCTGCCGATGCGCCGGTGGGCGAAGATTTGCGCCGCTATTTGTCGCTGGAAGATGTGATTATCGATGTGGATTTAACGCCGAACCGTGCGGATTGTTTTTCGATGCGCGGCGTGGCGCGTGAGGCGGCGATGCTGCTGGAACAGGATTTGCCGGCGGATTTTTCTGCCGAGCAGCTTGGCGTGGCAGCGCTGGCAGTGGAAAGCGGAGAGACGGTGGCGATTCGCAATCAAGCGCCGCAGTCTTGTCCGCAATATTTCGCCCGCGTGATTGAGGGCGTGGATAATACGCGCCCGACACCGCTATGGCTGCAAGAACGTCTGCGCCGCGCGGGTTTGCGTACGCATGATCCTTTGGTAGATGTAACGAATTATGTGATGCTGCTCTTGGGCACACCGCTGCATGCTTTTGATGCGGCGACTATCAGCGGCGGCATTGTGATTCGTCAGGCGCAGGCAGGCGAGAAATTGATGCTGATTAATGGCAATGAAGCGGTATTGGACGAGAAAGTTCTTTTGATTGCCGATGCGGAAAAACCTTTGGCAATTGCCGGCGTAATGGGTGGGCTTGATAGTGCCTGTTCGCCAAACACGCAGAAAATCGTCTTGGAAGCGGCATGGTTTGAGCCGGTGGGTATTGCCGGCAAAGCGCGGCAGTTTGCACTATCGAGCGATAGCGCCCAGCGTTTTGAGCGCGGTGTGGATTATGCTTTGCAGCGCGCGGCAATGGAATTGGCAAGCCGTTTGATTATCGAGATTTGCGGCGGTCGGGCGGGGGAAGTGTCTATGGACGTGCATTCTCAGCATCTGCCTCAGCGTCAGCCGATTACATTAAGAGAAAAGGCGATTGCCCGCCGTATCGGTCGCGGCTATGAGGCGGCGACGGTAGGGAAAATTTTTACGGCTTTGGGTTGTCACATTGCGCAAACGGCAGAAGGCTGGCAGATTACACCACCTACTTGGCGTTTTGATTTGGCGATTGAGGCGGATTTGATTGAAGAAATTGCGCGTGTTGACGGCTATGACGATGTGCCGAATCGTCTACCGCAGGTCGATTATCAAAAAGACTGCCAGCCGCCGCGTCCTGATGCGCATGTGAGCGCACAATTGCTGGCGTTGGGTTTCCAAGAAGCGATTACCTACAGCTTTATCGACCGCGCTTCGCATGCGGCGTTTTTTGCCGATGCGCCGACCGTGAATCTGTTTAATCCGATTTCCGCGGAAATGGCGGAAATGCGCTTAAGTCTTTTGCCAGGTTTGCTCAATACCGCCGTCTATAACCGCAATCGTCAGCAAAACGAGCTGCGTTTGTTCGAGCTGGGCAATGTCTTCCATCCGCGCGGCGACAAAGCGGTGGAATGCGCGCAAATTTATCGTGTAGCGGGTGTGATGAGCGGACTGGTACGTCCGGAGCAATGGGGCGAGAAGGCGCGTGCAGTGGATTTCTTTGATGTTAAAGGTGTGGTGGAGCAATTGCTGGGCGATTTGCCGGTACAGTATCAACGCAGCCAAGCCGCCTATCTGCATCCGGGGCAAAGCACCGATATTTATTTGGCAGGACAGTTAATCGGGCAAGTGGGGATTCTGCATCCGCACATGCTGAAAACGCTGGGGACAAAAGGCGGCGATTTCGCGGTCTTTGAGCTGGATATGCAGGCATTGCCTACGCAATATACGCCGCAATTCAGCGTGATTAGCAAATATCCTGCGGTGCGCCGCGATTTGGCATTGGTGCTGGATAAAGCGGTTGATGCGGCGGATATATTGGACTGTTTGCGCAAAGAAGCCGCAGGGCTCTTGCAAGAAGCTTTTGTTTTTGATGTCTTTACCGGCGGTAATCTGGCGGAAAACAAGAAAAGCCTAGCTTTGGGACTTATTTTGCAAGACCAAGAAAAAACCTTGCAAGATGAAGAAGTTGAAGGTATTATTACGCGCCTTGTGCAAGCAGTAAACCGCACCTATGGTGCTGAATTAAGGTAGAAAAATATGACACTTACAAAAGCAGATATTGTTGAATCCATTATTACTCAAGTCGGCTTGGCGCGTCCTGATGCGCGTGAAATGGTTGACGAATTATTCGAGGAAATCCGCACGTGCTTGGCTTCCGGCGAAGAAGTCAAATTATCGGGTTTTGGGAATTTCGAGCTGCGCGAAAAAAGCCAGCGCCCCGGTCGTAATCCGAAAACCGGCGAAGAAATTCCGATTACAGCCCGCCGCGTCGTAAGCTTTAAAGCAGGGCAAAAACTCAAAGGCCGTGTGGCAAACAGTAAACCCCGCTAATCTTTAAGAACGCTGCTTCGGCAGCGTTTTTTATTGCTATAACGGCTTAAATATCTGTATAAAAGTTCTGCTTTTGCCAAATATAGTCGATTCATAATAAATGAGAACATTATATTTTTAACCTTAGCTTAGGCGTTTATGCCATAAAGCATACGCCATGACAAATTGTGTTGGGTATAAATGTCTAAAACACTAATTTATAGAGAATTAAATCGAGTTCTTGAATCCGAAAAATTTATATTTTAAGTAATGTCGGATACAAGTATCCGACCTACCCGTTTGAAAAATGATTAATTTTGCCATGAATTGACTATATAATAGCGGCAGAAATAGTGGGATTACTATTTTTATCATAATTTCAGTAAATTGAGGAAAATGCATGCGGGAATTAGAAATCCTTGCGCAAATTGAAAACCACCATTTGTTTGCGCCGCTTAACCCTGAACAAAGAAAAAGTCTGCTCGTCCATAGCCGCGTACAGCAATACGGCGAAGATGCTTTGGTATTTAATAAGAACGAAGCCACCTCCGCTTTTTTCTTTATCTTGGAAGGCGCGGTGCGCCTGTATTTCAGCGCGCCGGACGGTAAAGAAAAAACCGTGCGGATTTTCGAGCGCGGCAGCAGTTTTGCAGAAGCCTTGATGTTTATGGGGCGCGATACCTATCCCGCAAATGCCATGGCGGTCATGCCGAGTAAATTATTGGTGGTCAACAGTGAATTTTATCGCAAAATGATTATCCAACATGCCGATTTGGCGGTCGCCTTATTGGCAAAATGCTGCGAACATATCCATTTGCTGAGTCAGCAAATTGAAATGCTGAGCGTTTTGGATGCGCGCAGCCGTTTTGTGCAATATGTGCGCCAGCAATTGCCAGTGAATGCGAAAAACGGGCACCGCCTCTATATTCCCATGCCGAAAAAAGACTTGGCGCAGTATTTGGCAATCCGCCCCGAAACCTTATCCCGCCTGATTCGCCAGCTGGAAAACGAAGAAATTCTGCAATGGCAGCAGCAAAATTATGTGGTAATACAATCCGTAGCAGGTTTGCAAGACTAAGCATTATTGTGAGCGCGATTCATTATGCTTGCGCTTAAGTGTGCAAAATCCGAAAACTCCGCTAAAATGCCCCGATTTTCTGTCTTTTTATCCTTATGCAACCTAAAAAACATCAATGCGCCATCGTTTGCACCTCTACTTCATCATTAGATGATTTTGAAGGCAAACCGAAAAATATTCAGGTCTTGCGTTTGCATGTACATACGCCGCCGGATAATGATTATTTGGACGGGCAAAATTTACGCGCGCAAAATTTTTACCGCTGGATGCAAAATAATCCCAAATTGCTGCCCAGTACGCAGCCGCCAGATACAGAAGCCATGCTGGCAACCTTTGATTATTTAATTAAAAAAGGCTATACCGACGTTATTGTGCCGACCATTTCCTCAACGCTAAGTAAAACCTATTCCGACATCAGCGATATTGCACGTTTGCTGCGCAAGCAAATTGCGATTCACGTGGTGGATACCGGCACCGTCGGCATTATGGAAGGCTTGTTTTCTCTAGAAGCCAATCAAATGATTAATGACCGTTATACGCCAGCTGAAATTGTGCGCCGTTTGACGGTTATGACGCGGCAAATGCATAGGCTCTAGACTAGCAGAGTGATTGGTATAATTTATTGCAGAAGCGACCATAAATGTTTTTCTAAATCATCAATACTCTGCTTCCAACGCCATTCGCATTCTTTCAAATGCCATTCGAAATTTTTGCTTACACCGTT
>NZ_JBXGGR010000066.1:0-11746 GCF_056855035.1 Suttonella sp. | reverse complement strand
GCTTGTCATTGCGGCATGGGAAAGGACAATAAGGTTAAGTTTATAAAAGATTATTTTGCTTAAAAAACGCTAGATAGCACCTATTTTGTCCCTTAGGGCTAAAGAACTCGAAAACAGCACCTAAAATGTCCCTTTGCCCTAAATCCATTTTCAAATTATTCTTATCCTAAAGTATAAAAACGATAGATTCTAAAAGATTTTACAAAACTTTTGATATTTCTAACATTATTCACTTTGCATATCGACCTGTTTTTACATAAAAATTAAAAATCGAGCTCGTTTTTTATGTCATTTTTTAGCATTTACTGAAAAAATGTTTTAATATGAGAAAAACACCAAATTAAAGAATGCAGCCATGAAAAAAACCACGATTTTAAACGCAAAACTCTCGCATACTATCGCAACTTTAGGACATACCGATGCTTTAACCATTTGTGATGCAGGTTTACCCATACCCGAACAGCAAAACCGTATTGATCTCGCTTTAAGTCCCGGCATTCCTGATTTTTTAACAACGCTTAAAGCAGTATTATCGGAATTATTTATTGAGCGTTTGGTTTTAGCGGAAGAAATCAAAACGCTTAACCCTCGCATAGCAGAAGCGGTACTCGCCCTTATTGCTCAAACTGAGGCGGAACAAGGCAATCAAATTACCATTGAATATGTAGCACATAGCGATTTCAAGACATTGAGCAATCAGTCTAAAGCAGTGCTGCGTACAGGAGAATGTTCGCCTTATGCAAATGTGATTCTTTACTCAGGCGTGCCGTTTTAACCATGGAAGTATTATTAAATCTCAATGGAATAGACAAATCCTTCTCAGGTGTACAGGCCTTAAAAGGCGCAGGATTAACAGTATATGCCGGGCAGGTGATGGCGCTTATGGGAGAAAACGGCGCAGGCAAATCAACCTTGATGAAAATTCTCACGGGCATTTACCAACGTGATGCCGGCAGCATTGAATATCTTGGTAAATCAGTGCATTTTGCCAATCCCAAAGCTTCCCAAGAAGCGGGCATCAGTATTATTCATCAAGAACTCAATATTTTGGACAATCTATCGATTGCAGAAAATATCTTTTTAGGACGCGAGTTTACCCATGCTTGGGGCAGCATTGACTGGAATAAAATGTATCTCGAAGCAGATAAATTGCTTGCCCGCTTAGGAATTAAGCATTCCAGCAAACAATTGGTCGGCGAGCTTTCCATCGGCGAGCGGCAGATGGTGGAAATCGCCAAAGCTTTGAGTTTTGAATCGCAAGTCATTGTGATGGACGAACCCACCGATGCCTTAAGCGATACAGAAACCGAAGCATTGTTTGCCGTCATTCGCGAACTCAAAGCGCAGGGACGCGGCATCGTCTATATTTCTCATCGTCTGCAAGAAATATTTGAGATTTGTGATGATGTGACGGTTTTGCGTGACGGTCAATGGATTGGAGAGTGCGCCGTAGCCGATTTAAACGAGGCTCAATTGATTGAAATGATGGTCGGGCGCAGTTTAGCAGAACAATATCCGCATCTTGAACAAGAACGCGGCGCAATATGCCTAGAAATTAAGGAGCTCAGCGGTTGCGGTGTGCAAAAAGCCAGTTTGACTGTGCATCATGGCGAAATTTTAGGTATTTCAGGATTAATGGGTGCAGGACGCAGCGAATTAATGAAATTAATTTACGGCGCTCTGCCCAGAAGCAGCGGAGAGATATGCTTAAACGGCAAGCGGATTAACCCTAAAACACCTGCTCAAGGCTTGGCTTGCGGCATTGTTTATATTTCCGAAGACCGTAAAGGCGACGGTTTGGTGCTATCCATGTCGGTAAAAGAGAATATGTCGCTTAGCTCGCTCAAACGTTTTGAACGCTGGGGAAAAATCATCAAACACAATGAGCTGTTAAATGTACAGGATTTTGTCGATTGGTTTGCAATTAAAACGCCCAGCGTCGATAAAATAATCGCCGAACTCTCCGGTGGTAATCAGCAGAAAGTGGCAATTGCAAAGGGTTTGATGTGCCGACCGCAAGTGCTGATTTTAGATGAACCTACCCGCGGCGTAGATGTCGGCGCAAAAAAAGAAATTTATCAGCTCATTAACCGTTTTAAAGCCGAGGGTTTAAGCGTGATTTTAGTTTCAAGCGATATGCCCGAAGTTTTAGGCATGTCCGATCGCATTATTGTGATGAAAGAAGGAAGCGTGATGGGCGAGTTTTCGCGCACAGAAGCAAGTCAGGAAAAACTACTTGCCGCCGCTTTAGGACGACAAGGCGCTTCACACCCTATTTTGACACAAACGGCACAACACCAATAAGGCTTCATATGAAAACATTAAATATCAAACAATTACTCATTGAACAACGATCGCTTATCGCACTATTTCTATTGATTGCGGTGGTTTCAAGCCTCAATCCGAATTTTTTCACTATCGATAATTTTCTCAACATTTTCCGCCAGACTTCTATAAATGCCATTATCGCTATCGGCATGACCTTTGTGATTTTAATTGCAGGTATTGATTTATCGGTCGGTTCAGTCTTAGCGCTAAGCGGCGCAGTAGCGGCAAGTTTGATTAGCAGGGATATATCGGTTTATATAGTCGTGCCGCTGATTTTGTGTTTTGGCGCAGGCTTAGGCTTAGTCAATGGTGCTTTGGTAGCCTTTGGCAAGGTACAGGCCTTTATGGCGACCTTAATCATGATGCTGATGCTGCGCGGTTTGACGATGATTTATACCAACGGCCGTCCGATTACAACAGGATTTTCCGACAATGCCGATACCTTTTCCAGTATCGGCACCGGCTTTATATGGGGAATCCCTGTGCCTGTATGGTTGATGTTGCTGCTATTTGGCATAGGCTGGTATGTGCTCAGTCAAACGCGCATCGGACGCTATATTTATGCCTTAGGCGGCAATGAAAGCGCTACGGCTTTATCAGGTATCAATATTAATCGGGTTAAATTATTTGTTTTTGCAGTAAGCGGTTTACTTGCGGCATTAGCCGGTTTGATTGTGACCGCCCGTCTAGGCTCGGCACAACCTACTGCTGGTTCTGGTTATGAACTAGATGCCATTGCAGCAGTAGTTGTCGGCGGCACCAGTTTAATGGGGGGCAAAGGGCGTATTTTTGGCACGCTCATTGGGGCTCTTATTATCGGATTCCTAAGTAATGCTCTGAATTTATTGAATATAGACTCCTATTATCAATTGGTCGCCAAGGCTTTAGTCATTTTAGCAGCGGTCATTTTAGACAATTTCTTAGGGCATAAACGCACATAAGCATTTTGCCGTATTTTCAAATAAAGTTTCATTCACTCAGGAGATAAATATGAAAAAACTCAGCACATTGGCCATCTCAATCGGTTTGGCATTCGGCAGTATCGCCTCTGCACAGGATACGATTGCACTTGCTGTTTCCACGCTGGATAATCCTTTTTTCGTTACCTTGAAAGAAGGGGCGGAGAGCAAGGCGCAAGAACTCGGTTATCAATTGATAGTGCTGGATTCGCAAAATGATCCTGCTAAAGAATTGGCAAATGTAGAAGACTCTTTGGTACGCGGCGCGAAAGTATTACTGATTAATCCCACCGATTCTGATGCCGTCAGCAGTGCCGTGATGATTGCCAATCAAAAAAATGTTCCTGTGATTACGCTTGATCGCGGCGCCAATAAAGGCGACGTTGTCTCGCATATTGCTTCCGACAATATTGCCGGCGGCAAAATGGCGGGCGATTTTATTGCTGAAAAAGTCGGTAAAAATTCCAAAGTCATTCAATTGGAAGGCATTGCAGGCACTTCTGCGGCACGTGAACGCGGCGAAGGTTTTAAACAGGCGGTAGAGAGTAATGAATTTGAAATTCTAGCCAGCCAACCTGCAGATTTCGACCGCACAAAAGGTTTAAATGTAATGGAAAACTTGCTTGCCGGACATCATACGGTGCAAGCAGTATTTGCGCAGAATGACGAAATGGCTCTCGGTGCTTTGCGCGCTTTGCAAGCGGCGGGCAAAAATATCGTAGTTGTTGGATTTGACGGTACAGATGATGCTGTTAAAGCAGTAGAAAACGGTAAATTAGCGGCAACTATCGCTCAACAGCCCGAACAAATCGGCGCCTTAGGCGTAGAAACGGCGGTCAGCCTTTTGAAAGGCGAAACCGTCGAAGCACAAATCCCCGTGCCCTTAAAAGTCATTAGCCAATAATTCAACCTAAAATCCATAAATCTTTTATCAAACGGCAGGCTTTAGGCCTGCCGCTTCATCTGTTAAGGAGAACTTATGCAAATGCTTTGTGTGCTAGGCAGCATTAATATCGATCATGTGATGCGCGTGCCTTATTTTCCTCAAGTGGGGGAAACCATTATAGGCAAAAGCTATCAGCTTGCTTATGGCGGCAAAGGTGCAAACCAAGCGGTGGCGGCAGCACGATTAGGTGCCGATGTGCAATTTATCGCCGCAATCGGCGCAGACCAAATGGGGCAGACAATGAAGAATGCCTTCGCTGCTGACGGCATCAATACCCAAGGCATTATCACCATTGAGCAGCAAAATACCGGCTTGGCAATGATTCAAGTGGCAGATAACGGTGAAAACAATATCGCCATCCACGCAGGAGCAAATGCCGCTTTAGGCGCCGAAGAAGTCATCGCTCAGCAATCGATGATCACAGAATCCGCTATGTTACTGACACAATTGGAAACGCCTGTAGATGCTATCCTTAAGGCAGTAACAATCGCCAAGCAAGCAGGGAAAATCACTCTGCTAAACCCTGCCCCGGCTCAAGCTCTGCCAAGCGAGCTGCTCAAGCAAATTGACATCATCACCCCAAATGAAACGGAAACGCAAATACTCACCGGCATTGCCGTACATGATGAAGACAGCGCTGCGCAAGCTGCAAATATTCTGCATCGACAAGGCATTAACACCGTTATCATCACCTTAGGCGCCAAAGGTGCTTATCTCAGCCAACAGAACACAGATGCTGAAATGATCACAGGTTTTCAAGTCGAGGCCATTGATAGTACCGCAGCCGGCGATACCTTTAACGGCGCACTGGCAACCGCTTTGCTAGAAGGCAAAGATATGCGCGATGCTATCCGATTTGCCCATGCCGCCGCCGCATTGTCCGTAACAAAACTCGGCGCACAAAATGCCATCCCCTACCGTCAAGAAGTAGAAGAATTTTTAGCCCGTCATACACAGCACAATGCAGATATTGCTTGATCCCGATATTTTTTGACATATTTCGGCAAACAAACTATGCGATACTGCAATAAAAACAAAGGAAAGCCATGAATACGGAAATCGTTTTTTTCGATATTGACGACACCCTCTGCCGCTTCGGGCGTTTGCCTGAAAACAATCTCCGCGCCTTGCAGGCGCTGAGCGCGAAACACACAGTCAAACTCGCCATTGCCACAGGGCGCAGCATCGCCATGCTGCCGCCCGATATCCGCCGCCTTTTTGATTCGGGCATGATTGAGGTGCTGGTCAGTGCCAACGGGCAATACAATATGATCGGCAGCGAGATTATCAGCCATTATCCCCTCGACCAAGCGGCAGCGGCGGAATTAGCGGCGGTGTGTCGGCGTTTCGGCTTGGTCTATCAACAATTATCCGAGCATCATATCGCGTGGTCGGAGCCTTTGCCGCATTACGAGCAGACCAAAGCCGTTTTCCCCGGCTGCGTAATTGACCCCGACTATTACGACCGCCACAGCATTTACCAATTCTCCGTTTTCCTGCCCGAGCAGGACGAAGACCCCGATATCGTGCGAACATTCGAGGATTTGGGCTTTCATTTTGCCCGCTGGCATAAAGGCGGCGCGGATTTGCTGCCGGCGCAAGGCTCGAAAGCCCGCGGTATTGCCGACATCTGCGCAACGTTGGGCATCAATCCAGCGCATACCATGGCTTTCGGCGACGGTTTGAACGACATCGAAATGCTGCAATATGTGGGCATCGGCGTGGCAATGGGCAATGCTTGGGAGGCTTTGAAAACAGTGGCGGATTATGTAACCGCCACATTGGAAGACGACGGCATCGAGCAGGCATTAAGGTATTTTGCCGTTTTGAAATAAACACTTTCCCTCATAGAAATAAAGCCGTGCAAAGCAATGTTAAAAAATGCATAATGTTGCTTCATTTTCTATTAAGGGGGAAACCATGCAACTCAGCAATGAACTGATTCGCCTCGGCGCCAAGCCCGCCGACAAGCAAGAGGCGATTCGGCAAGTCGCCGCCATTTTGGCGGAAAACGGCAAAGTCGCGCCGCAATATGTGGATGGCATGTTTGAGCGCGAAGCGCAGGAAAACACCTATCTCGGCAACGGGGTCGCCATTCCGCACGGCACGCCGCAAAGCCGCGAATTTATTAAAGAAACTGCTATTGCCATCTTGCAAGTGCCCGAGGGCGTGGACTGGGAAGACGGCGAGCCGGCGCATCTGATTGTGGGCATTGCCGCCAGCGATAATGAGCATTTGGCAGTATTAAAACGCTTAAGCAATGTCGTCGGCGACGAAGAAGTCGCGCAACGCCTTGCCCTTACTACTGATGTGAACGAAATCCGCATTGCGCTGTCCAGCGTTGCGCAAGCCGAAGAAAGCACCGCAAGCGCCGCTGCTGCGCAAACGCAGGGCGAAGTGCCGTTTATCATCGGCATTACCTCCTGCCCTACCGGTGTCGCCCATACCTATATGGCGCAGGAAGCCTTGGAAAAAGCCGCTAAAGAGCTAGGCTATCCTGTGAAAATTGAAACCCAAGGCAGCGTGGGCGCGGATAACGTCCTCAACGCGGAAGACATCGCCAAAGCGGCAGTCGTCATTATCGCCGCCGATACCAATGTCGAGCCCGATCGCTTTGTCGGCAAACGCCTTTACCGCAGCAGCACCAAAGCCGCCATCAGCGACGGACAGGGACTGATTAAAACCGCTTTGGCGCAAGCCCAAACCTACGGTGATGCCAATGCCGTGGCGGAAAGCAGCACCAACAGCAAAGAAAAAACCGGCGTCTATAAACATCTGATGACCGGTGTTTCCTACATGCTGCCTTTTGTGGTCGCCGGCGGCTTATTGATTGCCTTAGGATTCGCCTTCGCCTCCTTACAAATCGGCGAAAAAGGCATCTTTATTTATGAAGACGCTTATAAAGGCACCTTCGCCGCCAACCTCTTCTGGGCGGGCAAAGCGGCATTCGAACTCTTTATTCCCATCTTGGGCGGCTACATCGCCTATTCGATTGCAGGACGTCCCGGCATCGCCCCCGGCATGGTCGGCGCGCTCATTTCCAATCAAATCGGTGCGGGCTTTTTAGGCGCTATCTTCGCAGGCTTTATCGCCGGTTACTTCGTGCAATTCCTTGCCAAAACCATTAAATTGCCGCGCGAATTGGAAAGCCTTAAACCAATGATTATCCTGCCTTTACTCGGCACAACCGTTGTGGCGCTTCTGATGTATTACGTCATCGGCAAGCCGGTCAGCGGCATCATGGAAGCCCTGACCGAATGGCTGAAAACCCAGCAAGACGCCAAAGGTTTCGCCGCCTTCTTACTCGGCGGACTGCTCGGCGGCATGATGGCATTAGACATGGGCGGGCCGGTCAATAAAGCCGCTTACGGCGTGTCCACCGCCCTCATCGGCAGCAACATCTTCTTCCCGATGGCAGCCGTCATGGCAGCAGGTATGACGCCGCCGCTCGCCATCTTCTGCGCCACACTCATCTTTAAAAACCGCTTTACCAGCGAAGAGCGTGAAGCAGGCAAAGCCGCTGGCGTACTCGGTCTGTCCTTCATTACCGAAGGCGCGATACCCTTTGCCGCCAAAGACCCGCTGCGCGTCATCCCTGCCTTGGTTATCGGTTCGGCAGTTGCCGGCGCGCTCAGCGTTGCTTTCGGCTGCGGTCTGCATGCCCCGCACGGCGGTATCTTTGTTCTCTTCATCCCCAATGCGGTGGACAAAGTCTTCCTCTATGCGCTTGCCATTATTATCGGCACCGCTGTCAGCACCTTCTGCCTAGGCGCGTTTAAAAAACGCATCGCCTAATCTGTGTTTTATCAGAACATTAAGCCGCCTAAGTGCGGCTTAATTTATCTCTTTTTGTTCAGAGAACAGGCAAGATACAGCATTTTTGCTATCATAGCTTTTTCTCTTAAGGATTATGATGACTGCCAGCCCGATTACCGCAAAAGAAAAACGCATTCGCCTAATCGCCGTGAATCAAGTCTTAAATGTGATTCGCGGTAAAGGTTACGAACCCAGCCCGGCTATGCGCGCTGCTTATGACTGCTACATCAATGGTGAGATTGAATGGGATATGTGTAAAGAATTAGTCAAAAAAATTGCCGCCAAAGAGAGCCAGCAGAATAAAAGTATCTCCGGAAAATAACTCAATCCTTCAATAAAACACTTGCCAAAAAAAGAAAAACTCTCTATAATCGCGCCTTCTCTAGGCATATAGCTCAGTTGGTTAGAGCACCACCTTGACATGGTGGGGGTCGTTGGTTCGAGTCCGATTATGCCTACCAAATTCCATAAAAAAAGCCCTTTTTTTACAGGGCTTTTCTTTTTACCTATACTTCTTCTCCGACTACAGTCGAAAAATTGAAAGTATTACGGACTTGGCTCGCCGCCTTGTCCTACTTTCCACTTCTCCGATCTATACGCCGATAGCGGCAAAAGCTTAAATCATAGCGGTTGTTCGTATCCGCCGACACAGATTCGCAAGCGATTTCTTGCCAAATCCGGCTGTCAATAACAGGAAAAAAGGTATCACCCTCAAGCTCTGTCTCTATCCATGTAATATTGAGTTTGTCTGCCAATGATAGACTGCTGCGATACAATTCGCCGCCGCCGATGATAAAGACTTTTTCCGCGCTTTCGCAAGCAGTTAAGGCTTGCTCGAGGCTATGATGAACTTCGGCATCCGGCAATTGAAATGCCGTATTACGGCTAATCACATGATTAGCACGTTTAGGCAGAGCTTTACCCATAGAGAGGTAAGTATTGCGGCCCATAATGACGGGATAGCCCGTGGTTGCGGCTTTAAAATGCGCCAAATCGCGCGGCAAATGCCAAGGCATGGCATTATCACGCCCGATGACGCGGTTGCGCGTTTGCGCGGCAATCAAATGAATTTCCGGCTTAGCCATCCAGTACTCCATGTCGTTGTAAATGTTTGAAAACGCGATGAATGGCTAATGCAGCAAAAATAAATAATCCTAAGGCGCAGCCAATCCACAGTCCGATAATACCCATATCAAAGCCGTAGAATAATAAGCAGCCGACCGGAATGCCGATAATCCAATAACCGAGCATAGCAAAGCTGAGAATAATCCGCGTATCGCCAAGTCCGCGCAAAATGCCGGTGGCGGCAACCTGCAAGCCGTCGGCTAATTGGAAAAAAGCCATAATCAGCAAAATTTGCACCGCTAAGGCAATAATTTGCAAATCTTTTGTATAAATCGCGGCGATTTCTGCACGCAGAAAATACATAGCAACACTGGCACTGAGCATAAATATGGTGCAAAACAGCAGCCCCGCAATACTGCGATCTCGAATTGCCTGCCAATCGTCACGCCCTAGGGCATTGGCGGTACGGATGGTCAAGGCGGCAGACATGCCCAAAGGAATCATAAACATCACGCCGAGATAATTGCCGGCAATTTGATTGGCACCGGTCATAATCGCGCTACTGCGGCTCGCCATAACGCTAATAAATGCAAACATGCCGACTTCCATCACAATTGCCACGCCAATCGGCAGACCGACGGCAATCAGCGAATACAGAATATCTTTTCTTGGGCGGCTGATACGGGAAAACAAGCGGTAATGCCGCCAACGTTTGTCTTTGAGCAAAATGCCCAGCAATAGAATGAAATACAGTAAATAGCAAATCGCGGTAGAGACCGCCATACCCGCCGCGCCCCAGTCGGTATAAGTCAAAAACACATAATTGCCCAAAGCATTCACCGGCAATAAGCAAGCCTGCACGATATTAATCATGCGCGGACTGGCCATGCCTTCCATGAAATAACGCGCCACACCGGCAAAGACAAAAATGCCTGCCGGTAAAGCCAAGATTAATAAATAAGCGTTGCTTTGTGCAGCAATATCCGCCTGACTACCCAAGACATAAGGCAGGTAAGCGCAAAGCAGCGTCAGCAGAACGGTTAATAGCGACATACCCAAAAACAACCACAAGCCCTGTTGAAAATGGCGACGAACCGCCGTACTGTCTTCTGCGCCGTGGTGGCGGGAAATATAAGCGGAAAAACCGATTCCCACACCGCTCATCAACAAATAAACCAATGCAAAAAGCTGATTGGCAAGGGATACGCCCGATAAGGTTAAGGCACTATGCCGCCCTGCCATGACCGTATCGATAATTTGCTGACCATAATTGAGCAGTTGTGTGCCAATCATGGGAATAGCGAGTTTTAATGTAGGGATTAATTCTGTTTTTAAAGATTTCAGCAACATGAAATATTTTCAGTAAAAATAAAAGGCGCTATTGTGGCAGAAACCGGATTTATTGCCAAATCCGGTTTTATGTAGAATCCGTATCTTTACAGAGCAGGCAGATTCTTTATTCATGCGCCCAGAATAAAAATCAAGATAGCAGAAAGCATAAAAAGACTGAAGCCCAGAACGGCATTCAGTCTTTACAAAATAGATAAACTCTTAATATTAGGCGAGCTGTACCGGGCCGTGATCATCGCAATGATCGCCATGCGGATGATGTAGGCGGCCATTAACTAAATAATCGATATGGTCGCCATGCGGTACAGCCTCATGACCGCAATTCGGACCATGCACATGCTCGCGATCATGGCAGCCTTGCGCATTTTGATGACAATCGCAATTTCCTGCTTCGCAATCACAATCGCAACCGGCTACGCAGCCGCAATCTTTCATTGCCGTGCATTGATCTGGATTTTGCGCATTCACTTCCAAATAATGCTCATCCACATGGTCGGCATGGACGTGGTGCAAATGTCCGTCATGCAAATAATCGACATGATCGCCGTGTTGGATAGCCGTATGTCCGCAATCTTTGCCGTGCACATGGTCGTGTTCTTTATGGATTTCACAAGTCATTGTTTGCTCCTATTTCAGGTTCATGGGAATGTTCATAAGCATTATGAATAATGCTCACAATATGTTCGTCTTTTAAGCGGTAATAAATATGTTTGGCATCACGACGCTTATCAAGCAAACCGGCATCATGCAATTTCTTTAAACGCATCGAGGTGGTATTGACCTTATCTCCTAGCATTTCAGATAATTGCGACACGCATAATTCTTGATATTCATGCAAAAGCAATAAGATTCGCAAACGCATGACTTCTGCCATCGCAGCAAACATCGCCGCACTGCGGCTTAATGCTTGCAATTCCTGCTCCGTTAAAGCTTTTGGCTGTTGATGCTCATGTTCGCAGCTCATAGTCATTTCTTCATTACAACACTTATTGAAGTGTAGAAATTTTACGCCAAGACAAGAACAATGACAAGCAATTTTTATTTTTCTGAAAAATTTTTCTTGGTTTTAAGAATTCCGTTTGGAAAATTCATATTTATTCAGATAATTATGAAAAAAAACACAGACTTTCTTAATGACTTCTATAGTCAAAGAATCCAAAAAAGGTTACACTAAAACTTATAGCATACTCAAAAGATTACAGACAAATGATATTAGACAAGCTGGCATCAGGTCATAGCTACAGAAAGCTTGTTGAAGAATATCGACTCAGCGCAACAAGCA
>NZ_JBXGGR010000059.1:0-3168 GCF_056855035.1 Suttonella sp. | reverse complement strand
ATCGTTCAGAGAAGGGATTTTTGTTGAATCTGATTTCTGGATTAACGGCATATTGCTTGTTTGCGTATAAGCCGCAGATGTTTGGGAAGAATGCTTTGGCGGCTGCTAAATAGAGGGGGCTTATCCCGAACTCAGGTTAATTTATAGGGAGTGGCGGATTTTAATTTGCTATAGGTTTGGAAATAAGGCATACGGTTTGAAGCGCTTTGTGTTTTTCCGATTTCGATAAAAACGCAGAAGGTGCGCATAAAAAACCGCCTGAAACTTAGCTTCAGGCGGCGGTATAGTTGCGCTTTCCCTTTAGCGGGGCGGCAATGCGTTTACACGATGCCTTGATCCAGCATGGCGTGGGCGACTTTTTTAAATCCGGCGATGTTGGCGCCGTCCACATAGTTGGTAAAGCCGTCGTGAGTGCCGTTTTCCACGCAGTTTTCATGGATGTTTTGCATGATCTCGGCCAATTTGGCATCGACTTCTTCGCGCGTCCATGAGAGGCGGATGGCGTTTTGGCTCATTTCCAGTCCCGAGGTTGCCACGCCGCCCGCATTTGCCGCTTTGCCGGGGGCATAGAGGATTTTGGCGTCGATAAAGGCTTCTACCGCGTCTAGGGTGGAAGGCATGTTCGCGCCTTCGGCAACGCAGATGCAGCCGTTTTTCAACAGGGTTTTGGCATCTTCGCCGTTAAGCTCGTTTTGGGTGGCACAAGGCAGAGCGATATCGCAGGCGACATCCCAAGGTTTTTTTCCTTCAAAGTATTGCAAGCCTTGTTCTTCGGCATAAACGGAGAGGCGTTCGCGGCGTTCGTTTTTCAGCTCAAGCAAGGCGTCAAATTGGGCTTGGCTCATGCCTTTGTCGTCAAAACGCACATAGCCGTTGGAATCGGATACGCTTAAGACTTTCGCGCCCAGTTGCAGGGCTTTTTCCGCAGCGTATTGCGAGACGTTGCCCGAACCCGAAATAACGACGCGTTTGCCTTCAATGCTTTCGCCGCGCGTTTTGAGCATGTGCTGCACAAAATAGACGGTGCCGTAGCCGGTGGCTTCGGGACGGATAAGGCTGCCGCCCCAGTTGAGCGCTTTGCCGGTCAGCACGGAGGTAAATTCATTGCGCAGTTTTTTGTATTGCCCGAAGAGGAAGCCGATTTCGCGCCCGCCGACGCCGATATCCCCTGCCGGTACGTCAGTATCTGCGCCGATGTGGCGGTAGAGTTCGCTCATAAAGGCTTGGCAGAAACGCATGACTTCGCCATCGGATTTGCCTTTGGGGTCGAAATCCGAGCCGCCTTTGCCGCCGCCCATAGGCAATGTGGTCAGGGCATTTTTAAAGACTTGTTCAAATGCCAAGAATTTCAAGATGCCCAAATTGACGCTGGGATGAAAGCGCAAACCGCCTTTGTACGGTCCGATGGCGGAGGACATTTGCACACGATAGCCGCGATTGACTTGCACTTGTCCTTTGTCGTCCACCCATACCACGCGAAACATGATCACGCGCTCCGGCTCGACAATACGCTCTAACAGCCCTTGCTGCGAGTATTTAGGATTTTTGGCAAGAAAAGGGGCAAGACTGTGGAAGACTTCTTCGACGGCTTGATGAAATTCCGCTTGGTTGGGATCGCGCTGTTTAATGCTGTTAAACAGGCTGTCTAATTGGCTCATGTTATCTCCGGTTGTTCATTAAGAGTTTTTTAGCTTAACAAAAAAATTCCCGCGGTAAAGCGGAAATTTTGCCGCGCTTCTGTGTTTTTCGGTAGAAGATGCGCTTAATTTTGCATTTTTATGATGAAAATAGTGTTTTTAATGTGAAAAAATAGCGAAAATGGTTTCTTGAAAAAATTGTTATCCGTGAAATAAAAAAAAATTACCACATGGACAAAAGATTAAATTTTTCCTTTTCTCGGCTTTTGACTTGCTTTTAGAAAAATTTCTGTACAAAGAAAAAGCGCTGCAAGGCGCTTTTTCTCGGCGTCTTATAGTCGGAGAAGTGAAAAAGTAGTGCAAGGCGGCGAGCCGCAGACAGTACAAGAGCGTACGGCAAGGCGAGCCAACACCGTAATACTTTTTCAATTCTTCGACTATAGTCATGATTAGGCGGAAGGCGCTATCATATACACGCCCGGTCCAATCGGCAGTCCGATCCATAGCCACAGGAGCAGAAATGCCGTCCAGCAAATCAGGAAGCCGATAGAGATTGGTAGCATGGTCGCCATAAGCGTGCCGATACCCAAATCGGGGCGGTAGCGCTGCATATTGGCAAGACAGACTGCAAAATATGGGCTCATCGGCGAGATGATGTTGGTTACGGAGTCGCCGATACGGAACATGGCTTGCACGAATGCCGCTTCAAATCCGATCATCATCAGCATCGGCACAAAAATCGGCGACATGAGCGACCATTGCGCCGAGCCGCTGGTCATGAAGATATTGAGCGCGGCGGTCATGATGATAAAGGTTACGACAAGGGGCAGACCGGTAAAGCCGGTATGTTCCAAGAAGATAGAACCTGATACGGCGATGACTTCGCCCAAGCCTGTCCAGCGGAAATAGGCGATAAATTGCGAGATGACGAAAAACAGCGTGAGAGTGGGTGCCATTTCGCGCACGGCTTCGGTCATTTTTGCCGGAATGTCGCGCATGGTTTTCAAGGTGCCGGCGACGCGTCCGTAAGTGATGCCTACGGTGATGAAGAATAGGAATATCACGGGCACAAGGGATTTTAAAAACGGCGAGGGTAATAAGCCGCCGTTCTCATTGCGCAAAGGAGAATCTTGCGGCAAAAGTATTAAGGCAAAGACGGCGATAAAGGCAAGCGCGGCATAGCCGGTCATTTTGAGTGCTTTTTGCTCTTGAACGCTGACTTCCCGCATATCGGGCTTTTGCACCAGTGATTCGTCAATACTGATGGTGCGCTTGAGGCGCGGCTCGATGACTTTATCGATCAGAATCGTGCCGACAATGGCAAGCAGCGGCACGGAAGCGACAGTGAAATAGTAATTGTCCAAAGGCGTGATTTCCGCTTGCGGATTAATCAGTTGCGCGGCGCTTGTGGTGAGCCCCGCCAAAGTATAGTCTCTTCAGATTAAAATGATACGCCTTAAAACAAGATATTGAAATATTTTTCAATATCTTGAAAATTTTTATTGTCTCATTTTAATCTGAAGAAACTATA
>NZ_JBXGGR010000032.1:0-5836 GCF_056855035.1 Suttonella sp. | reverse complement strand
TTGTTGCGCTGAGTCGATATTCTTCAACAAGCTTTCTGTAGCTATGACCTGATGCCAGCTTGTCTAATATCATTTGTCTGTAATCTTTTGAGTATGCCATAAGTTTTAGTGTAACCTTTTTTGAATTCCTTGACTATATATAGTCAAGGAATTCAAAAAGAGTTACAATTTAAACACATCTCGCCGTACTCTCTGCGCTACCTGTTAGCAGCATTACTGTACCACTTTTTCATTTCTTTGACTATATAATGCCTTAACCTTATCTTGCCGCTATAATAGCCGCCTGAATTGAAAAGAGTATGAGATGCTGAAATTTTTTGAACGTTGGACGAATCCCTTTCCTGAGGGAGAAAATGATTTTCCGCCTAAAACCTTATTGGCTTTTTGTCGCTATTATTCCCGCGGTTTTTTGTTTCCGTTTGTTTTGGTAGGAATTTTTAGTTTTTTACTTGCTGTCATGGAAGTCTCGCTCTTTGCCTTTATGGGTAAAATCGTCGATTGGCTGGGCGCGGCGAATCCCGAGCATTTTTTGGCGGATGAAAAATGGCGTTTGCTGGGCATGAGTTTGGTTTTGCTGCTGTTTTTGCCGCTGACGAATTTGATGACTTCTTTGGTGCGCCATCAGGCCTTAATGGGCAATTTTCCGATGGCGGTGCGCTGGCGCATGCATAATTATCTGCTTGGGCAGAGCATGAGTTTTTATCAGGATGAGTTTGCAGGGCGCGTGTCCACTAAAGTGATGCAGACGGCTTTGGCGGTGCGGGAATTGGTGCTGAAAACCATGGACGTGATGGTCTATGTGGTGGTGTATTTCTTCTCGATGTTTGTGCTATTGGCGAGCATTCATTGGGTCTTGCTGCTACCGATTATCGTTTGGTTTGCTTTCTATATCGCCATGCAGTGGCATTTTGTGCCGCGTTTGAAGCGCGTGACGCAGGAGCAGGCGCATGCCCGTTCGACCATGACGGGACGCATCACCGATGCCTATACCAATATTTCCACCGTCAAACTTTTTGCCCATACGCAGCGAGAAAGCATTTATGCACGCAATTCCATGAGCGATTTCATGCAAACGGTGTACCGCCAATTCCGCTTGGTAACGGGCTTAAGCATTTGCATGGCGAGCATGAATTACGGTCTGATTTTTGCCGTTACCGCAGTGGGAATCGGCTTATGGCTGGACGGAAATGTCGGTGCCGGTGCGATAGCGGTGGCGGTATCTTTGGCTTTGCGTTTAAACGGCATGTCGCATTGGGTGATGTGGGAAGTGAGCAGCTTGTTTGAGCAAATCGGCACGGTAACCGACGGCATGAATATGTTGAGCCTGCCCAAAAGCGTGCAAGATGCGCCTGATGCCAAGACTTTGCAAGTCAGCCAAGGCGAGATTCGCTTTGAGAATGTGAATTTCAGCTATCAGCGCCATCATAAAGACGGCAGCAATGAACTGCTTAATGTGATTAGCGATTTGAATCTGCACATTCGCGGCGGCGAGAAAATCGGCTTGGTCGGGCGCAGCGGTGCGGGTAAATCGACTTTGGTCAATGCCTTGCTGCGTTTTTACGATATTCAGTCGGGGAAAATCCTCATTGACGGACACAATATCGCAGAAGTCAGCCAAGACAGTTTGCGCCGCCATATTGCCATGGTTACGCAGGATACCTCATTGCTGCACCGCTCGGTGCGCGAGAATATTCTCTACGGTCGTCCCGATGCCACGGATGCGCAATTGCAGGCGGCGATTGAACAGGCGGAAGCGGCGGAATTTATCGCCCATTTATCCGATCCGCAGGGTAATGAAGGCTTAGATGCGCAAGTCGGCGAGCGCGGCGTGAAACTCTCCGGCGGACAGCGGCAGCGGATTGCCATTGCCCGCGTTTTGCTCAAAGACGCGCCGATTCTGATTTTAGACGAAGCCACTTCCGCTTTGGACAGCGAAGTGGAAGCGGCGATTCAAGCCAGTTTGGACAAACTGATGCAGGGCAAGACCGTGATTGCCATTGCCCACCGCTTATCGACGATTGCGCAAATGGATCGTTTGGTTGTATTGGAAGCCGGGCGGATTATCGAGCAGGGCAGCCATGAGGAATTATTGGCGCAAAACGGTGTTTATGCGCGGCTGTGGTCGCGGCAGACCGGCGGCTATTTGGGCGATGAGGACTGAGAACTTGTTTATTGCGCGGTATGCCGATGTAGCGCGGCGATAGTCGGTCAGGGAAAGCTAATCGCATCTTGAATGACATGATTTCTTATTCCGAATTCGCGCTATACTATAGTCTCTTCAGATTAAAATGATACGCCTCAAAACAACATATTGAAATATTTTTCAATATGTTGAAAATTTTTATTGTCTCATTTTAATCTGAAGAAACTATATAGTCGAAGAATTGAAAAAATGGTACAAGGTAGCGAGTAGCAGGCAGACAGTGAATGTGGCAAAGTGAATCGAATCTGTAACTCTTTTTAAATTCTTTGACTATATCGTTCACGCAGCGGAGTATATGCTCCGCTTTTTCTTAGCTTATTTGGGCTGTGCGTTTGTCGTATGATTGGATAGAGGACAGAGATGTTTCGCAGTTTCTTTTTAAACCGCCGCTGGTTCGCTTGGTCGGCTTTGGGTTCGGTGCTGATTTTATTAACAACATGGTATCGCGTGACCTTGGATGTGGATATCAACACTTGGTTCCGCGATTTTTACGATATGGTGCAAAAAGTCTTGGCGGAGCCTAATAGCATCAGTTTTGAAGAATTTCTGCTCAAGATGCTGACCTTCGGCAAAATCGCCGCGGTTTATGTCAGCATTGCAGTGCTGCTGGACTTTTTTGTCCGCCATTATGTATTTCGCTGGCGCACGGCGATGAATGATTACTACACCGCCCATTGGCAGAAATTGCGCCATATTGAGGGCGCTTCGCAGCGCGTGCAGGAAGACACGATGCGCTTTGCCCGCATTGTAGAGGCTTTGGCGGTTTCGCTTTTACATTCCGTGATGATTTTATTCGCCTTTTTACCGGAATTGAACAAACTCTCCGTGCATGTAACGGAATTGCCGTGGATTGGCGCGGTATCTAATTCGATGGTCTGGGTGGCTTTGATTTCCGCCGCCGTCGGCACGGCATTATTGGCGGGTGCGGCAATTCGTTTGCCGGGACTGGAATTTAACAATCAAAAAGTCGAAGCCGCTTATCGCAAAGAATTGGTTTTCGGCGAAGATCATGCCGACCGCGCCCGCCCTGAAACCTTAGGGCAGCTTTATGAAAACGTGCGCAAAAATTATTTTGTTCTCTATCTGAATTATCTGTATTTCGACTTGGTGAAATGGACGTATTTGCAAGCCAGCGTCCTCTTTCCCTATATTGCGCTGGGCCCGAGCCTGATTGCCGGCGCCTTGACCTTGGGCATCATGCAGCAAATCGTGCGCGCTTTTGGCAAAGTGGAAGGCGCGTTTCAGTTTCTCGTCGTTTCATGGGGCAATATTGTCGAACTGATGTCGATTTACAAGCGCCTCAATGCCTTTGAAAAAACCTTGAAGGAGTAAACATGGATTTTCACCCGTTGCCGCGAGAGGCTTTGCAGGAGCAAATGGCAAATCTTGCCTTAATGATGCTCTTGTTTATTTTTCCGCTTTATGTGGGCTTGATATTTGTTCTGTTCTCGATGTTTTCCCAAGCGGAAACCTTCTTTTTAAAGGCTTTGTTTTGGGGCGCTATTTTGGCGCTTGCTTCTGCCGCTTACGGCGGCTATTTCTGCCTGCTGCGCCATCGCCGCTGCCAATGGCGATTGGATAATCACAGTCTCTGCTTTCATATCGGCTTGTGGCAGCGGCATGAATACTATATCGCGCGTTCGCGCGTGCAATATGTGGACGTGCGGCAAGGGCCTTTGGAACGCCATTTCGGGGTCAGCCAATTGTTTATCCATACCGCCGGCAGCATGAATGTCGTTGTTCTTAGGGGTTTATTGTATGAAGACGCGCAAGCGGTACGCCATGAATTGATTGGCGAGCATGCGCCGCCTGCCGGCGGACTTGCCTCATGACGGCTTTTGAACTGGGCGTCGCCTTAAATGCCCTGACACCGCGCCGCCTGCACCGTCATTCATGGCTCTTTATTACGATAAATCTCGTGATCGGCAATGTCATACCGCTGGCGCTGGGCTTGTGGCAGCAATTTCGCGACCCGACGGCGACCAGTATTATCTTGATTCTTGGCGCTCTGCTGATTGTGCTGCCCTTGGTACATGCGCTTTCCTACCGCCTGCATATCAGCGGCGAAGATATCGTCATTTATAGCGGCCGCCTGTTTAAATCCGTGCGCCATGTGCCGCTGGCGAATCTGCACAATGTCAATCTGCGCCGCAATGTTTTGCACCGTTGGCTGGCGGTGGCGGAAGTGCGGCTTGAAACCGCAGGCAGCGGCGGCGAATCCGAAGCCGTATTGCGCGTACTTTCTTTAGAAGATGCGCAGCATTTACAGCGCTATCTGCTCAGTCAGCGGCAAAGCCAATCATCGCCGCATCACTCCGCCGCCGCACAGACCGAAGTGCAAATCGCGCATAGCGGCGATAATCTGCTGCCCCTGCCGCGCGGCGAACTCATCCGCCTTGGCTTAAGCACTAACCAAGGCTTGGGCATCTCCGCCTTTATCTTTTATGTATTCATCGAGTTTCAGGATTATGACCGCATGGTGGCGTGGATTGGCGGGCGTCTGTTTGACAGTCTGTGGCTGACGGAAATCTTGAGCCGCTGGTGGATTATGGCATTGCTTGCCCTTTTTATCCTATGGATATTGAATAAACTCTCCGCCATTCTCTTTGTTTATTTAGGCTACAGCCATTTCACGCTCTTAGACAGCGGCGGCGAACGCATTCAACAGCAGCGAGGACTGCTGACCCAACACAGCAGCCATATCCGCAAAACCCGCATACAGGTCTGGCGCATCCAGCAAAATCCCAGCCTGCGCCTGCTTAAGCGTTACCGCATCAGCATCGATACCGCCGTCATGGACGGCGGCAAAGGCGGCGAGCGCGGCATCAGTTTGTTAGTGCCGATTGCCGAGCAGGAGACGATTCAAAGCCTGCTCCAGCATTGGCAACTGCCGTATTTTACGCAGCTGCGGCCGCTGGCGGCGCAGGCATGGCGCAGAATCTTCATTGCCTATGTCTTTAAGAGCAGTGTTTATTGCGGCATCTTAGCGCTGGGCTTGGTCGGCTTTTCCGAAAAAATTCCTGTGCAATCTGCCGTTTGGCTATGGCTTGCCCTGATACCGCTGCAATTGATTGCCGCTGTAAGGCGCGCCGCCTTTGCCGGCTGGCATTGCGAAAAAGGCTATTTCTTCTACCGCGACGGCTGGCTGTGGCGGCATTGGCATATCATCGCTTTGAAAAACATCCATGCCATCGCCCTGCAACATAATTACTTTGACCGCCGCTACCGCATGGCAAGCCTCATCCTCGACAGCATGGGTTGCAGCGCCTTAAACCGCCCCTTTGTCATTCGCTATCTGCCGCAGGAAACCGCGAAAATTTTGGCAAAACTGCTGTGGCAGCGGCAAATCAAACAATCGGCGAAACGATGAATACGAGGCGGGGCAAACCCGCCGTATTTTTCATTCTTTATCGTCGGAGAAGTGGAAATTAGTACAAGGCGGCGAGCTGCAGACAATACAAGAGCCTACGGCAAGACGAGCCAAGTCCGTAATATAACCTGAGTTCGGGATAAGCCCCCTCTATTTAGCAGCCGCCAAAGCATTCTTCCCAAACATCTGCGGCTTATACGCAAACAAGCAATATGCCGTTAATCCAGAAATCAGATTCAACAAAAATCCCTTCTCTGAACGAT